>NZ_RZPI01000004.1:0-38901 GCF_003998715.1 Mesorhizobium sp. M7A.F.Ca.CA.002.15.2.1 | reverse complement strand
GGCATTCGGCGGCGTATCAGGGCCAGCTTCAATGAGCAGCACGCGAGCGCCATAGGCGGAGAGCCTGCTCGCCATCACGCATCCAGAGGAGCCACCACCCACGACGATATAATCGAAAACCACGCAACTCCCCATCAAGGTACCAAGTGTGATGGGCTTCTTCAGCAAAGCGCTCCTCCTACCGCCTGAGATATGGTCACTTACGGCGCGGCAGCTCCACATCATGCCGTCTGTAACGGAGCGATTTGATCGCCAAATCGGTCGAGGGCATGCCCGAAGCGAGACCGAGCGACCCATCTGAACTATCTCTGAACCGACAAGCTCTCAATTCCAGGGCACATGCATCTCCGGACACGCCGGTGCGTCGGTGTGAATGATTGCAAGTTCGTAGGGCGAGAGCAGCGCTCGCCTACGGTTTCTTGCATCACCGTCTTCCGAGAAACAATGATACTAACAAGAGATAACGACGACTTTTTCGATTTTTACAGCAGTCAAGACTGTCACTTCAAAATATCGCATAACTACGTTATTGTAGACCCGGTCTCTTACATAGCGAAGGCCTACTTTCGGTGCTTTCCGAAGCGAACGCGTGTTCGTTGGGCGAATGAATGAAGTGACCTTCTCGAGCGTTAGGTTCTCGAAAGCAAACTGGATCGCTGCCCTGCCGGCCTCTGCGGCGATCCCCTTACCGGAAGACGCAAGGTGGAGGCACGATACGGTTTCCACATTAGTGGGATCTTCGGGCAGATACGGGCCACTGTACATCAATCCACAGTAGCCTGCGAATTTTCCGACTTGGCCTTCGCCTTTTACGAACACCATCCATAAGCCGAAACCATTGCTCTGCCAATGATGGATGAACTGTTGTAGTTTAGCTTTCGATTGCTCTCGGGTCGGATAGACTCCATCCCACATGGCATTTACCACAAATGGATCGCTATGAAGCTCATGTAGAAGAAGCTCGTCGCTATGCGACGGTGGCCTTAGGATTAGGCGCGGCGTTTCTAGAATGTACATGAGAAGCTCCCTTCTAGCCATAAGTTAGAGCCGCACTTACCTCCAACGCGGCCATGATCTCCTAGCATGAGCGTCAAGGCCGCAGTGCTTGATTGAAGGCGTTCGACGAGGTTTATGCTTAAGGTAGCGAGGTCTACACAAATCAAGCTTTGGGCGCCTAACCGTGTCAGTGTTGACGGCACCTGGAAAGCCGGCCCGAAGGCGATAAAAAAATTAGGCGCCTCCTTTCAGAATGGAAGCAGGCGACGCGCTGGTGAGCGGGCGCCTGATACGCGCAACATGCTGCGGCGGCGTTTACGCAAGGGGTTGCTTACCCCAAGGGGGGGGTATGGTATTGGCCCAAAACCGGCTAACTACATTGTTCATTTAAAATACGCGCCTCCTTCAAGCTTAACCTGCACTGGTCACTTTGCGAATGCCCGCCAGTGGGTTCTTCAGCGTGCCGACGGTGTGCAGGTATTCTCCCGGATCACCGAAGTCCACCATTTGCTGGTTTTTTTGTATCTGCAGTCGATTCATACATCGTCGCAGAAATTCTGGAGCGAATAGGTCATGCTGCCTGTATTTTTCGTCATATTCCGGATGTTTCGTCTGGTAGCCAAGGATGGACTCGCTTACGAGCTGCCAGAAGTGTGTCGACGGAAAATCAAGATGTTCTTCGAGTGTTACAGCCAAGTAACGAAAGAAGCAGTCGAAAACGTCGGTGAAAATGAAGTCGTGCTTCATGTCGCGATTTACTTGAATGCAGATCCTCTTAATCTCCTCCGGCACGTTGAGATCTCCGCCTAGAATACGAAGCTCCTCGCCAATGTCTTTCATGATAACTCGCGTCGGAGCGTGATCTTTCATAACTAGAATTATATTTTCTCCATGTGCCATAAACGCTAGATCGTAAGCATAAAAGCAGTGGAGAAGCGGCGCCAGATAAGATTCAAAATAGCGGCGTAGCCAAGCGGCGGCGTCTAACCCCGAGGCATTGATGAGGGCTGTCACGAGTGCTTCACCATTGTAATCGACATGAAGCAGCGACGCCATTGTCATCAGACGTTCCCCTTCTTTCAACTGCCGAAGGGGGCTTTCCCTCCACAGCGCAGAAAGCATCTGCTTGTAAGGGGAGTCCTTCTTGAGGGCGGTGTTGAAACAACGATTGCGATAGCCAATCGTCGCGACCTCGCGAAGGATGCTGAAGCCGTTGGCGGCTAAATAGGAGTCACTGTCGAGCAAATTCTTCAACCATTCGTTGATGGCGGGCGTCGCCAGCATGTGTGTCGGTGACAAGCCGCGCATAAACCCCATGTTAAGTATCGACAGCGCCGTTTTCACGTACCGTTTATGCGGATCGCTTATATTGAAAAGTGTGCGGATCGATTGCTGGGCATGATATATGTCCTTCCCCTGGCCTAGGCAGACAATGTGCCGGTTGGCGATATCCGCCGCGAAGATAGTTGAGAGCCGATTGAACCATTGCCAAGGATGCGCTGGCATATAGATGTAATCGGTCGAGTTTAGTCCCTTTTGACGCAACGCTGCGTCGAACTGTTCCAGCGCCTGTCGACCGAGTTCCTCGTGCATGAGAAGGTCGTAGTCGAGCGTTGAAATGGACTTAAACGTTGCCATTTCTTTATGGACGGCCAGCCATATGAGTCTTATCGAACTGCCCACCTCCGGCGCATAGCGACTATAGTCGAGCGCGTCAAAGCCAATGCGACCGTTATTCGCGATAAAGGTCGGGTGGCCCTCCGTCATGCCAGCCTCAACGATCTGGTAATCGGCAAAAGCCAGTTCTGCGGCGGATATCTCTGTTTTGGCCTGCTTGTACGCGCTGCCATACAGCGTGCTGCTGATCTCCTGCAGGTAAACCGGCATCATCTCTTCCTTTATGCCAAGATGGCGGCTGAACTCAATAACAAAATCAAGCGCATCCAGGGGGGCCGGCCTGCCCTCAATCCTTTTCTCCAGAGAGCCGGCGTCCACTTGCCAGTGATCTAGCAGGAGGCGCCGAGCCTGGAACCAATACTCCAACCCAGGGGTCTCGCTTTCCAGCACATACTTCCCCCAGTCGCCTTCCATTCGCTGGAGTCGAGGAGCAATTAGCAACTCGTGTGCAAATTCGCTGATTGCTTTACGGATAAGGAGCCGGTTGGCCTTTGCCCATAAATGCGGTTTCAAATGCTGCGTTACGCGTTCGGCTAGGCTTATCTCATCGTCTCGGGCTGTCATATCACTCACGATCTCAACTCCTTCAGAACGTAACGGTGTAAGGTTCGCGAACGCGCCTTACACTCGTCTCGCCAAACTTCGACGTCGCACAAAATCCGTTCTATTTTTCATCAGAAAGGATAAGAAATACCGGACCTCTTATACAAGTTAATTTCTAATGTGTTGTGTACCGTTCGTCTTCGCTCGTGATAAACCAGCAATATTACCATCTTACTTATATAATATATTAGAATACCGGTTTCACCGGCCCTGGACGTCGTCCTTCATCTTGCAACGAGCAAGAAGTGTGTATTGATTTGCACATGCCGTACTGTCGTTCGATCACGTCAAGCGGTCGGTGTCCATTGTTTGAGCTCTCCGAGTGTCCATTTTTGCTGTCCGTCTCCATACAATCGCATACGTCTAAAGCGGAATTTCCTTTGCTTGATAAGCCCAGACTGGGTAGGGGGGACTGAGTGAATGCCTACTCCGCTGAAATGCTGTCCTGCACCGCGCCAATGCTGTCGCGTACGATCGACAGACCACGGCGCAGTTCAGCCTCGGTTATGGTAAGGGCTGTCATGAACTTGAGCACCTCACCATACGAGCCAGCGATCTCGATCACCAAGCCGCGACGAAAAGCTTCCCGGGAAATGAGCCCCGGCAATGAGTGGTGCTTTGGTGATACGAGTCCATACATCAAGCCGCGGCCTCGGACATTCAGAGCAAGGCTGGGGAAGTCGTCTGCGATCGACTTGAGTTCTTGAGCCAAGATGGCTGATTTGCGAGCAATCTCATCTTCAAACTTGGAGTCGGACCAGTAAGTCTCAAGGGCCGCACGAGCAGTGACGAAAGCATAGTTGTTGCCCCTGAACGTGCCGGTGTGCGCACCCGGCGTCCAGACATCAAGTTCAGGCTTCATGAGGACAAGGGCCATAGGCGTTCCAATTGCAGACAACGACTTTGACAGGGTAACGATGTCCGGCACGATCTCAGCCGCCTCGAAACTGAAGAATTTCCCTGTGCGACCGACACCAGCCTGAATATCATCGAGGATCATCAGGATCTCGTGCCGAGAGGTCAGATCACGCAGCCGTTGCAGCCATTCAACGGTAGCAGCATTGACACCGCCTTCGCCCTGCACTGCTTCTAGGATCACCGCAGCGGGTTTGCCGAGACCACTGCTAGGATCATCGAGAAGCTTCTCGAAATACTCGATCGTGTCTGAAGCGCCGAGATAGCCCTCGTACGGCAACGATGTCACGTGCGCGAGGGGAAAGCCGACAGCATCTCGGAACTTCGTGTTTCCGGTTGCCGCCAACGCCCCAGCGCTGACTCCGTGAAACGAGTTCGTAAACGAAACGATGTTTGACCTGCCGGTCACTTGGCGAGCTAGCTTCAGAGCCGCCTCGACCGCGTTCGTACCTGTGGGGCCAGTAAATTGCAATTTATAAGACAGACCGCGGGGCTTCAAAATAAACTGCTCAAAAGCTTCGATGAAGGCCTTCTTGGCGGTCGTAGCAAGGTCGAGCCCGTGCACAATTCCGTCGCGCGCAATGTAGTCCAACAACGCCCGCGTGAAGGCTGGGTTGTTGTGCCCGTAATTCAAGGCTCCCGCGCCTCCCAAGAAGTCGATGTATTCCCGACCGTCTGTAGCTATGAGGGCAGTGCCGACGCCTCGATCGAACAGAACTGGGAACGCACGGACGTAGCTCCGCACCTCAGACTCAAGACGATCAAAGATCGCGAGGCTTACATCGTTTGTAGGAGTAAACTGCTTCTTCATAGGGCGAGTCCTGAATTGTAGCCTGCAAAGGCATCAGCCCAAACTGTCTGGCGAAGGCCATTTCAATCGGTTCGAGGTTCGGCTTGTATGACGGCAGCATGAGCAGTCACACGCCTGGCCACGCCAACTCACGGCCCAAGCCAGTCGATCGCTGCGAGGTCCAACGTCACGTCCACCAGAGAACAAGATCAGGCCGCGCAAATCCGAAAAAGCAATTCAGCACTAGGCGACGCTTTCCGTCGCCTAATTGACCGGTAACCCCGTGAACGAAGCCGCCATCGATTAGGGCGATATCCCCGGTTTTGAGCTCGAACTCGCGGCAAGGGACGGCTTCCAGATAGGCTGCCGAATAGGGATATCCAGTGGTCTCCACACCTTGCGATATCCGGTCCGCAACCGTCGGCTTGTGGCTCCAGAGCTTCAGATTGCCGCCTTCCTCAGGCATGCTGGGATAGAGGTTGAGCGCTGCGACCGTATTGTGCGCCACCGCAGAAAGCTCGTAATCATCGCCAGCACGTAAGACTTGAGCGACGTCGTCGTGGGGATCCAAGGAAAATGTGCCTGTGCCCGACCAACTGAGGCCGCGACAAACATTGGCCTGGCCGTGTTCGGAACGGGCTAGCCGCAATTCGATTCCCTGGTTGTGAAGCTCTCGCTTCAACGCCCTGAATACTGCTCGAACCGGGTCAACCAAATTCTTAAAAAGGGCATCGACGTACGGCCGCGCGTTTTCGGCGTCTGCGAAATAGGTGGCTGCATCCTTCCTGTAGTGAGATGCGCCGACATATTGTCCGGGCACACCATCTTTACGCTCTCTGAGACCAGAGCTTCCAATAAAGTTCGTAGTGATCTCCTCGGCTACTTCGGTGCTGAAAGCTTGCTTGATGTGCAGAGCGGTGAGCTCACCTTTCAGGACCGAGATGATCTCCGCCGTGTTGATCGACCCGGTCCGTTCTTTGATCGAAACCGGCGAGATGGCTGGCACTTGAGATATCTGACTAGGCATTGTCTTGCTCCTGTAGTGCGTGTTCAAGGATGGTGATGCCACGATCGAGTTCGGCATCGGTGATGGTTATCGGTGGGAGGACTTTGATAACGTCGCGATTTGGCCCCGAGGATTCGATAAGAAGGCCATTTTCGAATGCGACATCGTGCACGCGGCCGACAACTGCCGGTGAACGGCATTTCAGGCCGGCCATCAGACCGCGGCCGCGCTTCTGTTCGATGTATCTTGGAAATTTCGCAACCAGGCGATCGAGGTGCGTTTGCAGCCTGACGGCTGTCCGCTCGACACCTGCAGTAAATTTCCTATCCGACCACATCTTGCACATGGCTCCTGCCGTCACGAAGGCGAAATTGTTGCCTCTGAAGGTCCCGCTATGTTCTCCGGGCTTCCATATGTCCAAGTCGGGTCGAATCAGAACGATGGACAACGGACTACCTGAACCGCTTAGGGACTTGGAAAGACACACAATATCCGGTTCGATTTTCGCGGACTCGAATGAGAAGAAATCGCCAGTTCGGCCCGCACCCGCCTGAATATCGTCGACGATAAAAACAATGCCGTGCGTACGGCAAATGCGCTGAATTTCCGTGAGCCAAGCTGCGGATGCGGCGTTCATGCCGCCTTCGGCCTGGATGGTCTCCAGAATGATTGCGGCAGGCTTTTCTATGCCGCTCCCCGGGTCGCTCAAAACGCTGTCGATGTAACTGGCGGAATCGAAAGCTTGGCTCGGATAGCCGTCATAGGGAACACGGATCACATCGTGGCGAGCGACGCCTCCCAGTTCCCTGGTTGAGGCCGAGCCCGACACCGCTAGAGAGCCGAGCGACATGCCGTGGAACGCATTCGTAAAGGCCATGACGCTCGAGCGGCCGGTGTATTTTCGCGCCAGCGCCAGCGCCGCTTCGTTGGCGTTCGTGCCGGTCGGCCCGGGAAACTGAATCTTGTACGAAAGGCCTCTGGGTTTCAGGATCCAATCGACGAACCCTTCAATGAAGTCACGCTTTGCCGCCGTATGCATATCAAGCGACAGAAGAATGTTCTCACCGACGAGATATTCAATCGCTGGCGCCATAATATCCGGATTGTTGTGCCCGTAGTTGAGTGCGCCGGAACCCACCAGGAAATCGATAAAGGGCTTACCCGTCTCGTCCCAGATCGTCGCCCCAAGGGCCTTCGTAAAGACGGTGGGGAACGCCCGGCAATAACGACGAACGTTAGATTCATGAGCCGTGAAAGCGTCGGTGTCCATATCAAGTCCTCTGCACATAGTCTTTCAAAGAAGAGAGCTGTTTAATGGCTAGTGGTTTGCGGCAGATGTTCGTCGCTTAACGTTGAAGCAGAATGCCGGAGGCAGCTTTGTTTGGTCTGGGTTTGGTCTGGTGATGCCGGCATCCTCATCAAATATTGTTGGGTTGCGTTGCCCTCCATTCGGATGCTTTCGAATGTGCTGCAACAGGATGGCTTCTAAAGCTTCCGCGAAAGCATCGCTACTATGGCATCAGGTAGTTGACGTACCCACCCTTCGCTGCCCATAGCGCTCCGGACAAATGAATGAGTCCAAGGAGATCAGCAGGGTCGCGTCGCCAGAGGTTGTGTCGCTCGGCGGTAGCGAAGCCGCTCGCGAGCGCGCTCCTCAATAGCGCCGTAGCGAGCGAGCGGCTTCGCGGCGGTCATCAATATTCGCCGTTCAACCTCGGGCTGCGGACACCAACCTGATTCAAGAAACTATTTGATGACCGATGACACAGCGAAAGCCACGCTCTCTTTGAGAAGAATGCGGATTCCGATCTCTTGCGCGATGACTGGCCCGAGCCGCCGGATCAAGAGGGCGGGGCCGCCGTGGACCCCCTTGACGGAAAGCCCGTTCGTAGGCCAGGCGGAAGCAACCGGGAGACGCGCTGGCGAAGGGCCGCATCGGTTTCGAGAACGTCCACTACCGCGACGGCAACCATCCCCGGCCGCAGCTGGGCTGCTGCCTTCAGGCGAGTCGAAAAGGAGATCGTCCGGGAGGGTGAAGGCGTTGACGAGGTGAGCCGTGAGTAAGCAATCAAGCTCTGATCGGGATCGACTAACACTGTTTCCATCCGACCGATGGTTGACCTGTGATCGGCGTTACCTCAAGCTAGGCAGGCCGACAAGCTCGGTTGGAAGGCGAAGACCTTTCGATGAGCTCGTCTCCGAAATGCTCGAGGCCCACTGCCGCGCCTACAGGAACATACTGGCGTAACGTGAAAACACGATGGCGTCGCGGGCAGGTGCATCTGTCGTGGGGCCATCCGCACTGCCAGGCACGCCCTCTCGGCCGGCATGCACTCAGGTCCGGTCGTTTGGGTCGGCGAATTCACACATCCTGCAAAGCAGAAAACCATCTGCTCCATTCATGCGGTCGACGATTTCGCGAAAAACTGGCTTTTCAAACAGAGCGGAGTAACCCTCATATAGAAGGTTGCCCAATACGTGACGCCGTTCAAAATCCATAGAGCACAGGGTAACGTCGCCGTTTGGAAGAAGAACATTCCGATACTGTCGTGCGTCCACGCAGGTTAGGGCTCCGACCACTGGCTGACGTGGTGCAACGATCTTAGGGTCGACGCTTCCACCCCTACTGCTCACCGGCCGCGCTTTTATCAGGGCTTCGGTAGGAATAATGTCGGCTATATCTGGGTGGGGCTCGCCCAAGGCCACGAATCGGATCAAGGGGATGTCCGCGTCGACGAGTTGACGAACCAGATCGCGATACTTGTCTCCGACCAGGCGGCTGTTCATGTAGGTGCCGTCATCGAAAACATGGACCACGAATACGCCCAAGCGCAAGGCTTGCAATCGCTGCAGGTCCTGCCCGTTCATTCCCACCAGCGTCGTAAAAATCCTGATGCCATGGCCTTTGGCGAAGGCGTGCTCCACCATTTCGGTACAGTCCGGATTGAGCCAAGGTTCGGAGTATCCCGCAAAACCAATGTCGACGGAAGTCGGTACGCGGGCCAGACACCGCTTGAAATCTTCAAGATCCAGATGACTCGCATGAGACACTTTTCTTTGCCGGACCGCGAACTTGTCCTGGGGACAATATGAACATCCTACGACGCATCCCGTGGTCGTCGTTATCTCCAAAACCCTGCCGGCTGTGTTTGCTGAGCGAAGTTCCGGTAAAATCACTGGTGATTACTCCCATCTACTTCCTGCGAAGCGCCACGATGGTGTGCGTGTGCCTTTGGCTTTCTGATACCGCCTGCTGATCTACCGAGGCAACGCAGACATCTACCCTTTTTGGCAGCCTAAGCCGCCCGGTTCACCGATTTGCCGGGCCGACCCTTCACAAACTTCCAGCGCGTCGGACCAGAGACAGCATTGCATCTTTCGAGGCATCACTCGCTCCGGAGATGTAGCCTCAACCGTTGGTCGCTGGCCCGTCGCCGAGATGCGCGCGCAGCACCCTCGAACCCGCCGGAGAGAAGCTTTCTGGATGCCGTCGATCATCCTTCATCGAGCGAGTTCCGTGTTCTCATGCGGGTCAGCCCTCACACTATATTGCCGCACATCGACCAGCAAAGGCCGAGCTAGTGCGCCTGGCGCGCAGTTACTGCGAGATAGGCTTCGAAAAGCCCGACAGGGCTAAGACGCTCCGCTGTATTGAACCCGAAATGTTTTCTGACAGCTGTCAGATTTTGGACACACATCACTCATCGTCAGTCGCTTAATACGGATGGTAATTTCTTCCAGGAATCGGTGACATTGAACACCACCCTGTCATGACCGCCCAATCTCAGCGAAGCGAACTCAGCATCGCCACCAGGACCAAGCCTGAAGATAAATCCGCCGTAGCAGCGTCAACGACATTTTGCTTTCGAAGCCGGATGGATTGCACGAGGTGATTCGCGCCGTGATGCAGGAGGTGCTCGAGGCCGAGATGGACGAGGCGCTGGGTGCTTCGAAGAGCGAGCGCACGCCGGAGCGTCTCGGCTATCACGCGCGCTACTACGGGCGGAGAACTAGCTGCGCACCTACGGCGGTTGGATAATCCCAAGGTTCAAAGCTTTTACAACAGCTACCGTTCTGCTGGTCGCATCCAACTTCCGCATTACATTTTTTAAATGGAAATCTATCGTATTTCGTGATCTGCCTAAAATAGTTCCTATTTCCCAAGATGATTTTCCTTGTGACACCAAATCAATGCACTCTATTTCTCTCGGAGACAGGTTATGAGCTCGTTCCGACGCAGTCGTAGTGTCGAACTTCGTAACCATCCGATGAAACCGCAGCGCGGCCATTTGCAGGTAGGTGATCGCTCTATTCTGCAATTCGCAGTCCGAGGATTGAGCAAAACTCACAAACCTAAAGCTGCCACCAGGGCCATGTAATGGGACGGTAACGCCTGACCTCAAGCCGAATGTTGCTGCTTCGTCCAAGACGCGGCGTCCATCTTCAGTTATGTTTTCATCAGTATACACCTCGCTCCATCGAAAGGGTCCCGCCTCCTTTCGACCTTTCTTGATGAGGGGGTCTATTTTGGCATAGCCCATTCTCGAGTAGCGCTCCTGCCATTCAGCAGGATAATTCCACATCACCACAGAACCCTCCCGGTTCGGCTTGAAAGCCCTCTCTGATGCGAGCGGCCCATAGGCAATCCACGGGCAATCGAAATTCAGCGCAAACGCAGACAACAGTTCGAACAACTGTTCGGATTGAGCGACATCATCAGTCATCTTGAGGAATAGGTCTAACTCCACCGCAATCCGCCGGAGTTCCATGATGTCTCCTTCATTGCGTTCTCATTGGTGCACAGTTTGCTCCAACCCAGCCTCGCAACATCCGAAGTCAACGGGACTCGAGCCGGAGTTCCTTCCGCCACCTGGAGTACCCTCAAGAGTCGTGCCAGCTTGCGAGCGAAGCTTCTCCTTCAGGTCGTCAATCGACGGGGGAGGTACCCAGGAGGCGAACCGACAGCACTGTGTCGGGGAGCGCACAATCCGACAGTCGAGCATTCGATTGACGGAATATGGGCAGGAAAGTATTCGCGGCGCGCTTTTGAAATCAGCACCTAAGTGCCGGGCCTGAGAAAGCTGCATTGCAACTGTACTTATTTGATCGAGGCAAGAACAAGCTCAAAATTCAATCGATACATCGACCTTCTTTTCCAATCTCCCGAGTTGAGCAGCCGTAGCAATCGTATCGACTGGATGGCGGCTGACTTTCTCCAGGCTCGGTAACCTGCTGAATTTGTCCTTCGGATGTTCCCGCTCAGTTGGCACGACTTTTGAACTCACCGTCGTGAGGCGGCAAGAGCTGCCCGCCAAAATTGATGCTGTTATGGGGGAGGTCGAAATTCCAGTTTTGTCTTTTATCGTCTTTGGGACCGAGCGTGTTGATGCGCCCGCTTGGAAACTATGAGACGTTTCCCCGTCCATGGGCGCGGCGCCACTTGTCGCGACGTTTTCGCCTTCACTGTTCGCCTCTGGAACAGGCAGCCGGCCCGGCTCGCGATCATCATGACCGCGATGCTCGCCTCCACGCTGGCTGACGTGTTGATGCCGCTCTATTCTGGCCGACTCATCGACGCTGTTTCTCGTGCTGCTAATGCGGCAGCACCAGCTTCGGATTCAGCTGTTGCAGCATTCTCTGTACCGATTGCATTGGCACTCGGTGGCATTGCCATGCGCCACGTCGCCTTCATTGGCCTGAGCGACCTGGTGTTGAAAATGATTTCCGACGTCGCGACCGAAGCGTTCCATCATGTGCAGCGCTTTTCGACAGACTGGCATGCAAACAGCTTCGCCGGCTCGACAGTGCGCAAGATAACGCGCGGCATGTGGGCGCTCGACCTCCTCAACAGCACGATACTCGTCACGCTGCTCCCGTCGTTTGTCATCTTGATCGGCTCGACGGTGCTGCTCGGCTGGCACTGGCCGGTCATGGGCGTGATCTTTGCTTGCGGCTCTCTCGTCTACCTTGCGTTTTCGATTTCGCTGTCGCTCGGCTATGTCGCGCCAGCGGCGAGCCTTGCCAACCGATGGGACACAAGGCTCAGCGGCGCGCTTGCGGACGCGGTCAGTTGCAACGCTGTGGTCAAGGGCTTCGGCGCAGAGGTTCGCGAAGACGAGCGGCTTGCAAATATCATGACGAAATGGCGGCACCGCGCGCGCCGGAGCTGGGTGCGCGGAACGATCATCGGCTCAACCCAAGGCGTAACTTTGGTTGCGCTCAGGGTGGCGGTGGTCGGATATGCCCTGCTTCTGTGGTCGCATGGACAGGCAACGCCGGGCGAGATAGCATATGTTCTCACGTCCTTCATCGTCCTGCAGGGCTATCTGCGTGATGCCGGCATGCATGTCCGCAACGTGCAGCACTCGGTTAATGATATGGAAGAACTGGTGGCCATCCACAATCAGCAGGTGGATGTTGCCGATCGTCCAGAGGCCAAGCCGATCCGGATCACGAACGGCCGTATCGATTTCGAGAACGTCCACTTCCGCTACGCCAACCATCCCCTGCCGCTCTATAGCGAATGTTCGCTGTCGATTGAAGCTGGCGAAAGGGTTGGGTTGGTTGGACCCTCCGGTTCCGGCAAGACAACATTCGTGAAGCTGATCCAGAGACTCTACGACCTGAGCGGCGGCCGGATCCTGATAGACGGTCAGGACGTCTCGGAGGTGACCCAAGAGTCCCTTCGTTCGCAGATCGCGATCGTGCAGCAGGAGCCGATCCTGTTTCACAGGTCGCTTGCCGAGAACATCGCCTATGGCCGGCCTGGCGCGAGCCAGGCCGAGATCGAGCAAGCGGCACGACTGGCAAGTGCCCACGAATTCATCGCGCCCCTGCCGAAGGGCTATGGGACATTGGTCGGCGAAAGGGGTTTGAAGCTCTCCGGCGGCGAGCGCCAGCGCGTGGCGATCGCGCGCGCCTTCCTCGCGAACGCGCCGATCCTTATTCTGGACGAGGCCACATCGAGCCTCGATTCGGAATCCGAGGTGCTCATTCAACAAGCGGTGGATCGGTTGATGGTGGGCCGAACCACACTCGTCATCGCACACCGGCTGTCGACGGTCCGCTCGCTCGATCGGCTGCTCGTCTTCGACCGTGGCCGCATCATGGAGGACGGCGATCATGCCGCCCTGATCAATCTCGATGGTGGCATTTACCGCCGCCTCTTCGAACGGCAGGCGTTGGAACTCGCGAAGGGCCTGGCCTGATCGCTAAACCGGCTTGCGCGATGCGCCGAGCCGTTGCCGGAGAGGGGTGTGGCAGTGACGAGCGGCGGGCGTTAGGCGGCAAAACCAGCACGGCCGGAACTGTCCGCCAAACGGGCGAGCGGGAATGCACCACGTCTAAGCTTCGGCGAATGCGCGCAGTTACACGCGGGCACCGAATTGTCGCGCCTAACGGCGCACGCACCAAAAGGGCGGGAATGTCGACGGCCCGGGAAGAGTGCGGCCCTCGCCGTTACCCACATTTCGCCAAAGGAAGCGAAGTCAACGCACATTGAGAGGGCGGTGCTTCCCGGCCGGCCGGGATCCCTGTCGCTGGCCCAACCTACCGCACGCTGGCCACGTCAACGGTTCAAAGTCCCTTCGGTTCGCAAAGTCGTCCCCTTGGAGACCCGGAAGCGCAGGAGCTCCGACCGCAGTCTTCGCTCAACTCTGGCCATCTGCTCCGGGATTGGATTCCGTTCCCTTGCTAGCACAGTGGCAGCTGAGCACGAACTCGCCGGCCCCGTGTCTTTCGATTACGGCCAACGGGCTTAGGAAGAGATTGGATTCGCCGGCCCTCTGCGGAGCGAATGAACAGTTCTACAGATCATCGACGTCCGCGAAAAAGAGCACGCAGCCGAAATAGCAGGCCTGAAGCAGCAGCGAACAGGCCAGCGTCGTGACGACTGCCACACGGATCGAATCCAAAGCGAAGTAAACCATCGACGCATTGCTGCACAGGACCAGCCCCACGAGCCGACAAAAAGATGAAGTGCAACGCCGTTCTCCTGGTTTTCGCCAGATCATGTTGCGAGCTCGTCGGCCGCAACATGCGTCTGGCAGTTCTTGGGGCAGACGCGGCCGCAGGCTCCGCAGCCTATGCAGCGGCCGGCATCATCGACAACCATGATCATGCGATTGAGCTTGCCGTCGAAATCGTCGTCCTCGTCATCGCAGGGGCCGAGGATTTCACCCGCATCATCAACGCCGTGAAGATGCATGACATCGCGCGAGCAGACCTTGAAACAACGGCAGCAGCCGATGCAGGTCTTGCTATCGATGGAGGTCAGGTACGGCGGCATCCAAATGGAGCCGTCACGGGTGGTGAATGTGCGCATCATCCTAAATTCTTCATTGAAGCGAGTTCTCTCTTGGCAACATCCAACTCGGCATAAACGGCTTGGGTTTTCTCGGCGACTTCCTGTATGTCGGCCCACTTGCCCGGCAGACCCTCGACAAGGTCCTGCAATGCCATCTTGGCAATAGCTGCACGCAACTGGAGCTTTCAGACTTTTTTCCTCATCCTATCTAGGTCTGACATAGATCCTTCCTGGAACAATGGTTTCTTGATGCGCTCCATCTCGGGCTAGGCTTCAATGGCTGCAGTCGCATCGTCGACCAGTTTCGTACCGGCCTCAGCAAGTTTGCGGAAAGTCTCGAAGCCGAACCGGTGGACGTCTCGACAGAACGCCCAACCGCCGGAAGCCCCCACGGGTTTCATTTCTATTGTCGGCGACGTCGACACGCCGGAGCGCTCCTCGATCGCAAGCGCTACGGCGGTGTAAAACATGTCGAGCCTCCACAGCGCGTCAGGATCGGGATCGCCGCCAAAGGGTACCGCACGTTGCTGTTGCTTGGTGATGATGAACTCGGCCAGCAGCTCGGCATCCGAATGGCCTTCCCATAAGCCGAAGGAATCCTGAGTACGAATGAGCCGCAGGAGGCATTTGACGAACGGGGAAGCAAGGGCCTCGTCGTCCCCGTGGACAGCAGGGCCAACCGGTTCATGAGGAATTTCGCTTTTCCCCAATTTCAGTACTCCTCTTGAAGGACGATCTCTTTTTCTGCGATGTGTGGTTCGGGCGCTTGCGTGGGCGGGGAATGGCTTGGGCGAGCCGATCCCACGCAACAGTGTCCCGTGGCCGACCTCGAGCACGTCCACCAATGCGAGACCTTTCACCGCGGCGCGAACGCCTGCGCCGCGGTTCGACCCGAGGTAAACGCAATGGAAATTCCACCTGCCGCAAGCCGCGCACTTTTGCGGCATCGACGTTATTGCTGCGAAGTGCGCCTGGGCGGGCGGATTTGCCGGTGTTCAATTCCAATTGTCATGCCCTTCGCGATCCTTGCTCAGGAAGTGACAGCGTTTTGAGTTTCGGAAGTCTTGTTTTGCGGAGCCACACAGAGACCCGCGTGACAGGCAGGCTCACCCGTGTAGTTGGCCAGGGCTTGGAGCAACGAGGTGAGGTAGCGCTGTTTGGTTTGGTCCGGCACTGGCTCCGAATGGTCCAGCGATTTGATTGCCACCTCGATCAACTCGATCGCCCGGTCCTTGTTGCCGCTCTCGTAATAATACTGAGCGACCGGAAAGTAACACCCGAATTTAAAGTCTCCATCGCCTTGCGGAGGATTAAGTTCCAGGATCTGTTCGGAGAGCTCCTTGCCCATCGCAAAGCGATCATCATGCGGAAGATGGGAATTGTCCATCGTGGGATCGAAGAGTTGGTTCAGCGCCATCACCACCCAAGACATCGCGTCGGACGTTTTGTCGATCGCGTCCTCGACCAATTCTCGCATGACCGGCATGCCGGTCTTGATGTCGCGCAGCTTGTGAAGCAGAATATCCGCATGAACCCGCCGAAAATCAAAAGAGTCTGGCATCACGGCGAGGCCTTCTTCGATGGCCAATAGTGCCGCTGCCCAATCCTCGTCCTGCATCGCCGGCCCAAGTTTGGCGTATATCGGCTGACTCAGCGACGATTCGCGCACACGCGAGATTCGCTTTGCATCGACGGCTTTCGCTTCATAGCTGCTGCGCCAGCTGCCGTTAAGGACTTTCGGCAAAACGTCATCGAGAGGTGCCGGGTGGCCGATATAAGCGATGTGGCCGTCGCGGTCGACCACGAACGAGGTGGGAATCCCGAACGAAGAGCTGGGTTCCAGCCAGAGCTTTTTCATTTCGCCAGTGCAATCGAACGCTGTCCGATAATTCAGATTCGGGAACTTCTCGGTCAGCCAGGCATCCACGTTGGTCCGCGCTTCGTCCGCGGTTGCAGCCTTTTCGCAAGCTGCGACTCCGATAATCTCAAATCCGCTGTCTTTATATTTCTCCTGCAGTTCGATCAAATGGGGCATGGCGTGGACACATGGTCCGCACCAAGTCGCCCAAAACTCAACGAGGTAGACCTTGCCGGGCCGAAGGCTCGTGAGGGGCTCGCCACGCAGCCAGTTCTCCACTTTCAGCGCAGGAGCCGGGGACCCCATACGCAGTTCCATCTTGGTGTCCAAAGTCATTCCACACCTTTCGTCTCTTTTGTCGCGGAATATTTTCCAGTCAAAATCGGACACGGTCTCGAGGGCATTGCTCCCTCTCGCTTGCTTCAGCGGAGCTCTCACCGTGTTGCCGCACATCAAGCACGGCAAAGGGCATGCCAACCCTTCTTAGCTTCGGCAAGCGCCGGTACCGCCTTGAATAAGCGAGCCCTAACACGGCCAGCTGACGTTAACCTGAATGTCGGCTTTCGACGGCTCACCTTAGCGGCTGCCGTTTAGGAAGGTGAGAGTTTGGCTGGCCCGCTGGCGATAAGACCGGCTTCGGCGTCCTGGAGTAGTCGCACTTCGGCGATGGGGTCGAAAGTGCGGGAGAGGCTCGGTACCCTTGCAGCCACCGCCGCATGTGGCCCGGCGTCATAATTCGCGTCGCGGTTGCCAACGGCGGCGTTGGGCTCGATCCACGTGGCGTTGAGCCCGACAGCACGTAAAGCTGCATCGTGATTGAATGCCCTTTGCTGTTTCACGCCAAGCAGGAGTCGCGCGACGCTACCTTGCTCAAGCGCGAGCAGAGCGATCTGACGCCGTAGGAATATTGCTCGTCCCGCTTTTGCCGCCAGAGGCGGAAATCTTTCCTGAATGCCACCGCCGATCATCAATATCGACGAATCATATCCCGCTGCCCATTTGTTCGACTCCGAGGTCGGGCCAGCACTCCGTCAAGGGACGGTTGATGAACCCTAGATGCTCGGGATTGGCGCATGGCGCGCGCCGCAGAAGGCTGTCAAGGATGCGGCGCGCTCGCCAGGCCAGCAGCCCAAAGTTCGGATCAGCCAGCCCGCGCTGTCCAAGGCAGGCGTTCTGAACGAAAAGGCGTCGGTCTCGCGGTCCGTCCCAGTACACCGAAAAATCCTCGCCGATGGCGAGCTCATTGCCGATCTGTTCGAGGCGATCTGCGATCGGTTCTAGGAAACCCGGCAGCGGTTTCTCGTACCCGGTGGCCAGGATGACGATATCGGCGGTTACTTCTCCGATGTTGTCCAAGCCGCGTTGCAGCGTGAGCCTGTGCCCTGCTCCGGCATTGATGCAGCGCGACACGTTGCAACTTGGCCGCAATGTGATCTCGCATTGGTGTGGCTCGAGAAAGGCGTGGTGGTAGAGCGCCTGATAGACCGCGCGCAACTTGCTTTCTGAAATGCCCTCGGAGGCAAGCGCGAAACGCCGCAGGAACAGCTGTCGATGCACCTCGCTCATCGCAGCAAAACGATCCGAGAAGCATGGCGTGAACAGCCCGTTTGTGAACGCGTGGTCGTCGAAAGGCATCTCGCGCGTCAAGACCCATGTGATCGCCGCGGGCCGCCGTTCTTTCGGCCGGCCGACAAGGTGCAGTAGCAGCTCGGCTCCCGACTGTCCGCCGCCAACAACGCAGACATGCTTTTTTTGCACCTCAGGATTGATGTGGGCCAACTCAGATGAGTGGAACAGGTTGGGTCCAGTCCAGCCATGAAACTGAGGCGGAATTTGCGCCTGCTTGCCTATGTCGATGACGAGGTTTCTTGCATCAAGGACCGCGTTGTCCGTCCGCACGCGAAACTCGCCGTCAAAGCGGATTTCGCGAACGGCCTCGCCGCCACGGACAAGCGGATTCTTCTGGAACGCCCAGTTGAGATATTGGGCGAACTCGGCTCTAAGCACCCCGTGAAATTGCGCATTGAGGAAATTGTAAAGACGCCCGTTCTCGTGGAGGTAGTTTACGAATGTGTAGGCTGATCGCGGATTGACCAGAGTAACCAGATCCTGGAAGTGGCCGACCTGGAGCTCCGCGCAATCGAAAGCGCTGCCTGGATGTCCTCGGAAATCGACCTCCCGGTCCAGGAACAGTGCCCCTTGCGCAATCTCTTCCTGTATCTGACACGCAAGGCTCAAATTAGATGGTCCAGCACCCACACCAATACAAAAGAGGTCCACTTATCCTTACTCCTCTAGGAGTGTTTTCCAACTCAGCGGCATGTTGACGTCGATTGCCGGGCATTGAGCAATGCGAACCTCACAGGCATGCTTGAGCCGCGGTCCCGACTGAGAGGACAGCAAAAGCGTGTGCCGCCTTCCAGGTCTTGGGCTCAATGTCGGCGGCATCGACAGCGGCGCGGCGTGATCCGAACCCAAGAGCAGAAGGAAAGTGTGTGATGCTGTCGCGCGGCTCTTCCGGATCTTACGGCGGCTTCTAGCGCCGGCCTCCACCCCAGGAGTGGCTGTTTCCCTGCCACGACGGAAGCGGCTCTTTCTTTCGAGGGGCGTAACCATGGATAACGGCTCTTAATGCTTTCGGAGACTCCCATGCATGCGGCGTGCCGGATAAAGACCTGTCAAACCAACGAGTTCGCGCAGTTCCAGCTCGTCTGGAATCCGACATTGTCGCACGCCCGACGATCGGGCAGGGGAAGCTCCGCGGCAGCGGCCCTTGCACACCGCAGGCTGACAGGGACAGCCGCCGATTTGACGCGCGTCCGGGTACTGATAAGGGGCCTTCCAACAGGGTTCGCGCACGAGGCGGGGTCTCCTGGTACACCCGCCCTGTGGCTTGGCTGCGGTCTGCTGCAGCCGTTCGTCTTTACTGCCCGTTGCGGACGATCTCGCACGAGTTGGTTCACGAGAGCGTCGTGAAGCAGTCGAGGCGTCCGGTTTGGCTCTGACAAGCGTCGCAAGATGTTCGCGGATCCAGCCATGTCTCCGCAATCCGACCGGTAACCGACGACGACTTCGGACTGGTTGGCGGTCCTACGACCTGATCGGTGTTCCTACGGAGCTGATCAGCGAGCCAAAAACAGCGGCAATGTGGTCTTCCCAAAGCTCCAGCTCGGCGGACCGCCGAAAATCCGCTCACGCAGCCCACGGCTGCCATAAGCACCCATAACCATCATGTCAGCACAGATGTCGTTCGCGTGCTGGGTCAGCACTGTGCCCGCCGATTTGCCGGCGCTCTTAAGCAGGTCAACGGAGACCCGAGCACCGTGCCGAGTAAGATAGGCAGCGATGTCAGCTCCAGACTGCGCGCCTTTCCCGTTGTTTTGCGCCTTTGGATCGACCATAGCGACACAGACTTCCTTGGCAGCGGATAGGATACTAAGAGCTTCCCGAACCGCACGCGAGGCCTCTACACGCGAATCCCAGCCGACCAGCACG
Organism: Mesorhizobium sp. M7A.F.Ca.CA.002.15.2.1; assembly: GCF_003998715.1. Classification (NCBI taxonomy): domain Bacteria; kingdom Pseudomonadati; phylum Pseudomonadota; class Alphaproteobacteria; order Hyphomicrobiales; family Phyllobacteriaceae; genus Mesorhizobium; species Mesorhizobium sp. M7A.F.Ca.CA.002.15.2.1. The sequence goes on along the minus strand of NZ_RZPI01000004.1, from coordinate 19,256 downwards.
CGTCGAGGCGACAGCGTCGCCTTAACGCCCTTCGGCACGATGAGCACCGGCTTTCCGCTATCGAACAAGCAGCCGTTGACAACAGGAGGTCCGAGAGTCTCATCGTTGAGGAGGTCTCCTCCAACGATCGTCAGGTCAGCGCAGAGCGCCCGCTGTCGTGCCACTTCACCGAGGCTAGCCGGATCGCAATAGTCGGTGTCAACGTCACAGGAAAGCGACATAGCTTTCAGCCTTTTGAGGATATCCGCGGACCGTCTTTCCATTCTGGTCACGTCCTGTGAAAATTTCTCGATTTGCTGAAATCGATAGTTCGGTACTGCAATTGCCTGTGCACGTCCTGTATTCCATTCGGGGGGCGGAGACGACATCAAGAGCAATGGAGGCGGTATAATGAGTACCGATAGGTGCGCGCCGACCTCGGCACACAGTCCGGCAGCTGTTGTGAGGTCCTCATCAGAATGATCAGCACCCGTCACACTGAATATGCTTTTAAATTCCATTTGCCTGCTTCTCCTGGTCTTCGTTAGGAGCGCCTCAAAGCGGCAACACCGCTCTCAGGAGGAAGAGAGAGCGGCACCACGTTCGATCACCGATTTCAGTCGTCCGGCTTCTCGAGCGAGTAGCCGGCCGACCTGACGGTGCGAATGACGCTGCCGGGCAAGGCCGTTTTCAGCGCCCTCCTGATTCGGCTGATATGGACATCGACGGTGCGTGCACCGACATGAATGTTGGGCAGCCAGGCCGCCCCGATAAGCTCGTCCCGGCTGAAGACCTTGCCGGGGGCCTCAATCATAAGCCGCAGCACGTTGAAATCGATCCGTCCGAGATGGATGTCGTGGCCATTACCGCGAACCCGATGGGCATCGAGCTTCATCTCCAGGCCTCCACAACAAATCCAACTGTCGTTTTCAACCCCGTTCGGACCACGCTTGGTCAGCCCGAGCCTCGCCCGCAGGCAGTCGAGCAGCTTGGCCGGAGCCACCGGCCGCACAAAGCTCTCAACGCCTGCCTTCAAGAGATCGAGGTGCTGGTGCTCGGCGCCAGGCGCGATCAGGGCGATGATAGGCAGGTCGGTGGTGCGCGGTTCCCGCTTGAGGTGGGCGCAAATTGCGGACCCGTTTATGCTGGCTGGGTCGCAATCCAGCACTACGGCCTGAAGCTCCCGTTGTTCGGCCAAGGCCAGCGCAGCCTTCGCGCCGTCTGCCGTCTCACTGCTGAAACCGTCAACCTCCAGTATGTGGCTGTAGAGCAGATAGAACTCGGCATCTTGCGAGCAGATCAGGACCAGCGGCTTCTTCATCGGCGATACCCCAACAACCTGGTCGGCCTCGAGTCCCTGGATCGAGGGGACTGGCCAACATAGTTTCTCGGGTCCGTCATGATGGCCTTTCTCGAAAATCGCGCCCATCATGCCAGCGCCACGTGGGGAAAGGTTTCGATGACTGAAATCGCATCGTCGACCAGCTTCGTACCGGCCGTGGCGAGCTTCAGGAGCGTCTCGAAGCCAAACCGGTGGACATCGCGCAGCGTTTTGGACAAAACGACCAGCCGTCCGGTCGTGAAAAGCACCCGACCAAAACCCTCATGGCTCACCTGGATCATCGGCGATGCCATAAGGCCGCAGCGCTCCTCGATCGCAAGCCCGATGGCGGCGTAGTACTTGTCGAGCCTCCACAGCACGTCGGGATCGGGATCTCCGATGATTGGGATCCCTCGGCGCTGTTCCTTGGTAATGATGAAGTCGCCCAGCAGCTCAGCGTCCGCTTTGCGTTCCCACGAGCCATAGGAATCCTGAGAACGGATCAGCCGCACGAGGCATTTGACGAACGGGGTGCAAAGAGCCGCCTCGTCTTCGGCGACAGCTGGGGGGATTGCGGGGTCAGGCATTGGCGTCCTCCTCTTTTCAGTCCTCGTCCTCGAAGGACGGTTTCTTTTCGGCAATGCCCGCTCGCGCCAGCACCTTGCGCAGCCAAGGCGGAGGACACGTCCTGAGCATCATCTGCGTGCGCAAGAGCACCTGTGGGATCGATTGGGGCTCCGCCACTTTGATCGGGTGGATTTTTGCCGCGACAAGCTTGGCTGCCGAAGGGCCGCCAATTGCCAGACAAAACAGGATCTGACAGCCCTTGAGCGCATCCACCTTTGGCGTGATGCGATCATCGCGCTCGGCCCGATGCTCCCCGCTTTCATCGGACACGTCATCGAAGGCCACGGCTTCTACGAGATTCCATTCCTCGCGCGTCACGTCGTAGACAGCAAAGCGCCTGGCCGACCCGAAATGGGCGTTGAGGTCCTGCATGTCCTGAGTGGCGATCGCAACGCGCAATGCGCCCTTACGTCGTTCAGGCATCGGGGCGAAAACCTCACTACTGACCAGCGAGAGGCGGCGAACAGCGTTCATCGTGATATTTCTCGATTACGGAGTGGATCAAGCGCCTCAGGAGTGGGCGCGTGTTGGTTGGCCTGGAAGATGCTGGCGACCTCGAAGATCATGTCGCGGGTGCCCTGATAGAGAATTGCGAGCTTGTGCTGGCTGCCTAGTCGATCGAAGACCGGGAACCCGATGCGCATGAGCGGAATTCGGAGCCGCTCCGATGCTTGGCGCCCGTGCGAATGCGTGACAAGCAGGTCAGCACCGACGGCAAGACTTTCCAGATCGCCGAGATCGCCGATCTGAACCGAAACCGCCGGGACTTTCTCGAGAATTTTAGACCTGTCGGTCGTTGTGACGGCCGCGGCTATCTCGGAGCCGAGGCCAGCAAAGAAGGTCGCAAGTTGGAACAGCTGGTCTGGTTCGGCAGCGATGGCAATTTTCTTGCCGCCGAAATGGAAATGTCCGTCGAGCATCGCGTCCTGCAATTGCGCCCGGCGCCGGCGCACGCGGGCCGGTACCGCCGCGCCCGAAATCGCAGACAGCAGCGACACGAAGCGGTCCGTGTCCTGCAGCCCAGTCAGTGACTGGAACAACACGTAAGGCACGCCGGTCAACCCGTGCAGCGCTTTCGCCGGGCGGCGCATGTGCTCACCGATGGCGATGCATTGCATGGCCGTGCCCAACTCGCGAATGTCTTCGACGCTGGTGCCGCCGTATGTGGTCGCTACCCAGCGGTCAGGAACCGTACCGTCGAGCGAGCCTGAAATGTCGGGCAGAATAACCGGCTTGAGCCCAAAGCTTTCAACCATGTCACGCATATGCTCGATGTCGGCGACAGTGAGGTTGCATCCGGGCAGGATCGCGATCTTCTTCGGCTGCCGCGCACGTTCGCCCGAGCCTGTAATCCCTTTGATCATTGCGGTGACTGCCTTGGCCCAGCCCTCTTCGATCGCGCCGTCAAAATCCGGCGTGTTGGCCAGCACGACCTCCGTACCCGCAAGCTCTTGCGTGTGCTTCAGCTTGATGTTCGCAATATCACTCGCGCAATCTTCGCCACGCGTCTCCACCAGCGCGGTCGTGCACACCCCGATCAGCTTTGGCTTCGTGCGGTTCTTGAGGTTGAGGATGGCTTCTTCAAGATGGTCGGCAGCGCCGAGGATGGTCGCCACCTCATCCATCGCTGTTGTCTGCAATGGAATCGTTTCTTTGAAGTGCCGTACGAAGAGCACGAGCGCGAAGCTTGTGCATCCCTGGCTGCCGTGGAACAGCGGCATCGCGCCGTCGACCCCAAGAAAGGCAAAGGCGGCACCCAGCGGCTGCGACGACTTCAGCGGGTTCACCGCCGCGGATTTGGTCTGGGGAAGGATGCGGGCCATCGGTCGCCTCAACACTCGCTGAACTCGTGTGCCGTCGCGCCGGCGAATTCATCGAACAGGTGCCCGGACTCCTTCTTCGTGCATGGCAGTTCGTCTTTTAGATCAGGCTGGCAATCCCACGGGGCCGGCTGGCGCACCTGAGACCAGACCGGATTGTGAATGGCGAGGTCGATCTGGCGTACGAGTTCCACCATGCCGGCATAGCCGGCATAAGGGTGCTGGCGCTCCTGGTTGATATCGAGCCAGGGCGTCTTGGCCTTGAGCGCAATGAATTGCGTGCGACCGCCCGACAGCATGATATCGGCCCTGTGTTCAGAGAGCATGGCGTACAGCTCGCGCGCAGCCATGTATTCGAACATATGCTTGTCGTGCTTGAGAACTTGTTTGATGCGCTCCTTGTCCTGCACCGTAGATTTCTTGACCGAGGTGCCGACGATCTCGATTCCGATCTCCATCAGCGCACGGACAACCGACCAGGACTTCACACCGCCTGTGTTGAGCAGCACGCGCTTGCCTTGGAGCCTTTGCCGGTAGGATTCGAGTTTCTTCCACGCGATCGCCTCCTGCTGCGCGATCAGCGTCTCCGTGCGCTCGAGGATCTCCGGATCGGCGCCCTTCCTCACCAGCAGCCTGACAAGGTTGCGAAGAGCTTGCGATGTGTCGGAGATGCCATAGAAGGAGCCCTCGAAGAACGGGATGTCCCAGCGCTCCTCCATCTTGCGGGCAAGACTGATCAGCGCGGTCGAGCACACGATCATTGCCGCCCGGGCGCGGTGCGCGGAAGCAATGTCGCGGTAACGCGCATCGCCGGGAATGCAGGCGCGCACCCGGATGCCGAGCCGATCGAGGAGCGGCTTTACAAGCCAGAATTCGCCCGAGAGGTTGAATTCGCCAAGGATGTTGATGTCGTAGGGCCCGGGGTCGTCGGGTTCGACCGTGCCGATGACATGATCGAGCAACGCCTCGGCGGCGAGCTTGTTGCCGAGGTTCTTGGAGCCTGCCAGGCCAGGCGCATTGATCGGCACCACGGCCAAACCGAACTTTTCCGTGGCGCGTTTGCACACGGCCTCGATGTCGTCACCGATCAGCGCCGTTACGCAAGTTGAGTAGACGAAGATCGCCGGCGGCGCGTATGTGTGCTTGATCTCGCGGATCGCCTTGAAGAGTTTCCGCTCGCCCTGCCCCATCACCAGGTCGAGTTCGGTGAGGTCGGTCGTGAAGCTTGTCCGCCACAAGGTCGGCCCTGACGAAACCGCACCACGGTTGTCCCAAGAATTGCCCTCGCAGGCGAGCGGCGCATGGACCAGATGCGCAACGTCGGTGATCGGCTGCAGGACGATCTTGGCTCCGTCAAAGGCGCAGCCGCCGGCTGCCGCCCCTGGTGTCAGCGACTTCGAGCAGCCCTCCTTGCGCGCCTTGGCATCTTTGCCACGGTTCTTATCGCAGGCGGGCTCATCGAAGGCGTCCTTGATTTTGGCGCTGAGGGAGGACATCGCTCAGCCTCCCCAGTCCATTGGGCAAGGAATGGCCTCGGCGAAAAGCCGGCCACGGCTCTTAGCGCGTGAGGTCATAGGAATAATCCGTCACACCCGTCTCGCTCGTCTCGCGATCGAGTTTGTCGAAGATCTTGTCGAGGATCGTCGTCAGCACGCGCAACGCGCCCTGGTAGCCAAAGAGCGCAAAGCGGTGATGATGGTGCCGATCGAAGATCGGAAACATCAGCCGGATCAGCGGCGTTCCGGTGTCGCGCTCCAGGTACTTGCCGTAGGAATTGCCGATCAAAAGGTCCACCGGCTCGGTAAAGAGCAGCGAGCGCAGCGCCCACAGGTCCTTGCCCGCCCAAACCTGGGCAGCCTTGCCGAAAGGCGAGGATGCTAGCAGCTTCTTCAAATCGGCTTCCCATGCCGAGGTGCCATTGGTGGCGAGGCAATGGGTTGGCTCGCCGCCGGTCTCCATGACAAAGCGGGCCATTGCGTGAACGAAGTCGGGATCACCGTAGATGGCGTATTTCTTACCATGCAGCCAGGATTGGCTGTCCGCCATGGCGTCTACCAGTCGGCCGCGCTCGAGGCGAATTGCCTCGGGAATCTCCTTGCCGGAAATCGCCGCGACCTCCATCAGGAATTCGTCCGTCGCCTGAACGCCGAGCGGATAGTGGAACGAGGCCGTCGCCTGCCCGACCTCCTCGCAATAGCCCAGTGTCTTTCGGGTGTTGTGATGCTGCAGCGAAAGCGTTGCCTCGGCGTTGAGGGCCTTCTTCACCTCGTTGATCTTCGTGCCCCCGTCATACATGCGGTATTCACCGTCCGAAGGCGTATCGAACTGGTCAGAGGCATCCTGGATCAATGTATAGGACACGCCCATTACATCGAGCAGGCGCTTGAGCTCCCGGTTGTTGCCGACGCAGAAGCCGTCGAAGCCCGGAATGATGTTGATGGTTCCTTCGATTTGCGTACGCTCCTGACCTTTCCAGAAGTGCTCCAAAATGCCTTTGACCATGTTGTCATAGCCGTCGACATGACTGCCAACGAAGGCCGGGGTGTGGGCAAAGGGCACGTCGAAGTCGCGCGGGACTGAATCTTCGTCCTTGGCGTTCTGGATGAAGCTGTGCAGGTCGTCGCCAATGACCTCTGCCATACAGGTCGTCGACACGGCAATCATCTTGGGGTCGTAGAGCTGGTAGGTGTTGGCGAGCCCGTCGACCATGTTCTTCAGGCCGCCAAACACCGCCGCATCCTCGGTCATTGAGGAGGAGACCGCCGCGGCAGGCTCCTTGAAATGGCGCGACAGGTGCGAGCGGTAATAGGCGACGCAACCTTGGCTGCCGTGGACGAAGGACATGGTTCGCTCGAAGCCGGCGGCAGCGAATACCGCACCCAGCGGCTGGCAGGCCTTGGCCGGGTTCACGACAAGCGCTTTGCGGGCGAGGTTCTTTTCGCGGTATTCCCACGTCTGGGTGAAATCGCGCTGATCGGAAACGATTTCATCGGGGTGCGGACATTCGAAGTTTAGCTTCTTCTCAGCGAGCATCTTTCTGTATTCCGGCTCGCGGAACAGGGGAGCGTGATCGAGAATTTTTTCAGCCGACTGCGGCATGATGATTACCTCTTTTGCATCTGGCTGCGCGGGACGGCAGCTCAGGACGTCAAGACGTTCCAGGCTCCGGCGGATCAGAGGCCGCGGGAGTTCACCGTCTCAGTGGGAGACTGGGGCTGAAGCAAATGTTTATTCGGCAGCCATCGCCCGCTCATCGCCCCGGCTTCTTTTCCAAGGCGCGTGGAATAGGTCCCAGACCGGGTTGTTAATGGCGAGATCCACATCACGTGCGAAAATGGCAAAGCCGTCGTAGCCGTGATACGGGCCTGAATAATCCCAGGAATGCATCTGGCGGAACGGTATGCCCATCTTCTGCACCGGGTATTTTTCTTTGATTCCCGAGCCGACCAGATTTGGGCGAATCCCTTCGATGAATTTCTCCAACTCATAGCCGGTCACGTCATCGTAGATCAGCGTGCCGTTCTTCACGTAGTGGCCGGTGCGCTGATAGTCGTCGCTGTGGGCGAATTCATAGCCGGTGCCCACGATGACCATGCCGAGGTCCTCGTAGGCCGTGACGACGTGGCGGGGGCGCAGGCCGCCGACATAGAGCATCACGGTATTTCCTTCCAGGCGCGACAGGTACTTGGCGATGACCGCATCAACAAGCGGCCTGTACTTGGCAATGACCTTTTCGGTCTTCTCCTCGATTTCCGGCCCAAAATGCTTGGCTATGTTGCGCAGAGAGGCTTCGATCTGGGAGGGACCGAAGAAATTGTACTCCATCCAGGCGACGCCATACTTTTCCTCCATATGCCGACAGATGTAATTCATCGACCGGTAGCAGTGGATAAGATTGAGCTTAGCCTTCGGGGCGCGCTCGATCTCTGCGAGTGTGGCGTCACCCGACCAGTTGCCAACCACGCGCAGCCCTATCTCCTCAAGCAGTATGCGCGAGGCCCAGGCATCGCCGCCGATATTGTAGTCGCCGATGACGTTGACGTCGTAGGGGCCGGCCTCGAACTTGACATCCTTTTTGTCGAAGACCCAATCCCGGATTGCATCATTGGCGATGTGGTGGCCAAGCGACTGCGAGACGCCGCGGAAGCCCTCGCAGCGTACCGGCACGATCGTCTTGTCATACTCCTTGGTCTTTTTGCGAGAAACGGCCTCGGTGTCATCGCCAATCAGGCCGATAGGGCATTCGGACTGCACGGTGATGCCGTTGTTGAGCGGAAACAAGACTTCAATCTCGTCAATGATCTGTTCCAGCTTCTTGTCGCCGCCGAAGACGATGTCCTTCTCCTGGAAATCGGAGGTGAACTGCATTGTCCCGAACGTGTCGACGCCCGTTGTACCGACGTAGTAGTTGCGGCGCTGCGACCAAGAATATTGGCCGCAGCCGACCGGGCCGTGCGAGATATGGACCATATCCTTGACTGGCCCCCACACCACGCCTTTCGAACCAGCATATGCACAGCCGCGAATCGTCATCACCCCGGGAATGGACTTGATGTTCGATTTGACGTCGCATTCGGAAAGGACCTCGCTTTCCCCGCCAGCCTCGTTGCCGCTCTTTGCGACGTTGAGGTGCTTCTTGCGGCGCTTCGCCGCCTTGTCGGGATAATGCGACAGCACCTCTTCGATAAGCTTCGCATGAAGAGCACCGTCATTCTCGTATTCCCGGCTCATGAGTCCCCCTTTCAAGGTTGGGTGACGCCTCAAAGAATAGGCGCCGTTCTCTGCAAGGCGCGCCGATTCATGGCAGCGCTAATGTCACTACTGGGCCGCCGCCTTCGCCGCTTCCTTGGAGTGAAGCTCGGCAAGCATCTGCTCGTCGGTCTTCATGATGCCGAAGTCGAGCAGCATCTCCTCCAGCTCCTCCATGGTGATCGGCGTCGGGATCGTACCCTGGCCCGAATTGGCGTGGATCTTCTCGGCCAGAGCGCGGTATTCCCCTGCCTGCTTTGAGTCCGGCGCGTACTGGATCACCGACATCTTCCTGAGTTCGGCATGTTGGACGATGTTGTCGCGGGGCACGAAGTGGATGAGCTTGGAATTCAATCGGCCAGCCAGTGCTTCGGCCAGATCGAGTTCGCGGTCGGTTTGACGTTCATTGCAGATCAGCCCGCCCAGCCGCACACCGCCCGAATGGGCATATTTGAGGATGCCCTTGGCGATGTTGTTGGCGGCATAGAGCGCCATCATCTCGCCGGACATGACGATATAGATCTCCTGGGCCTTGCCTTCGCGGATCGGCATGGCGAAGCCGCCGCATACCACGTCGCCGAGGACGTCATAGGAGACATAATCGACATCGTCATAAGCGCCATTCTCCTCGAGGAAATTGATCGAGGTGATGACGCCGCGGCCGGCGCAACCGACACCCGGCTCGGGGCCGCCGGACTCCACGCACTTGATGCCTCTGTAGCCCACCTTGAGCACGTCCTGGAGTTCGAGGTCTTCCACCGAGCCTTCCTGTGCGGCGAGATCCAGGACGGTATCCTGAGCTTTCGAATTCAGGATCAAGCGTGTGGAATCGGCTTTGGGGTCGCATCCTACGATGAGGATTCTCTGCCCGAGGTCGACAAGGGCAGCGAGCGTATTTTGGGACGTGGTGGACTTGCCGATGCCGCCTTTTCCGTAAAAGGCGATCTGACGCAGACCTGACATAATAGCTTTCCTTCCTTCGTTCTAATTATCGCGACTGCCCGCGACACAAGTGCCGATAGGCAGCTCGTGCCGCCTCACACCAAGCATCGCAAAAAGCGTACCAGCGTGATCGGCCGATCCCAGAAGAAACTTTGTCATTAAATTCCAGCCGCTTAGACGGCGGCAAAACGCGCGAACGGGCCTTTCAGGCGTCTGTCACGGACACGACAAAGCCGACACAGATTGTCGTGCGCCATCCAAACCGCCGTGTGTCGAGCTCGAAGCGGGAGAATGGGGAAGTTAGCCCAAAGCTGATGGCGAGACCATCGGAAGACATCGGCTCTTGTCTTTCCAGCCTGCCATTGATCGGGCGGTCGCTGGATGAGCAGGAGCCTGGGGCTTGACCGCGGCGCGGGTAGTTCAGGCAGGCTTACAGAGCGGGAACGCCGGCGGCCGATAGACATCCGCGCTTAACCTTTCATAGCCCGTCTACAAGTTGGTTCCGCCGACGCGCTATATGGAAGCCAAATAATTCAGTAGCTTAGCCGAGAGCATTGATTTTTTCAGAAAGATACGTGTTATACGCGTATGAACCGCCGAACCCATGGTCGGCGCCCTCATGCGCGTGAGACCCCGTTGTGGGCGAGGCTCGCGACTGGCTGCACGATCCTAGCCGGCCTGCTTGCCATTGAGTTTGGTCCCGCCGCGGTAGGCTGCGGCATCAAGGGCAACATCAGCTACAACACTGGCAAGAAGATTATCACGTTCTTGGACAGGAATCTTACTGGGAGACACGCATCAACCTATTGAAGGGCGAGCGGTGGTTTTGTTCAGAGGAAGCTGCACGAAAGGCGGGCGGGCGGGCTTCGAGAGGTTAGTGTCGCGGCAGCTTGCAGATCTGCCCACGGGGCCGCCACGATCGCAAAGTGTGTACAAAAGCGCCCTCTCTGCCGAACTGAACAGTGCTCACGGCCATAGCCTCGGATGAGCCCGACTGGCTTGACCTCTGCATGATGAGAGCAGCTTTTACACCAGGTGCGCAGCACATGTCTTTAACGAACGCATCGTCTTCAAGAATATAGAGAGCAATTCGGAAAACCGAGTAGTTGGCGGCGAAGCTAGGAGAAGGTATACACTACCCTCTTGTTACCCCAGAGTAGAACGTGCAGCTGCGGCAAGACGCGGGCTTCGAACCACCTGTCGCTGGTCACCTTTTCTACCAGCGGTTCCATGCGCATCATATTCCGTCGGACTCGACAGAGACGTCTTCATTACCACGGCGGGGCGGCGTGTGATTGCCGGGTTGCAGACAAACCTCGCCGCGACGTATTTGGGACGAGTGGTGTCGGCACCGAATCCCTATCATTTAGACTAGCCAGCTTGGGGAGCGCCGTCAGACCGCCAGACCGGAAGAGGAGGCTTCGCGCCAACTTGTGCCAAGAATGTTGGACCGTGCGGAACCGCTGGGGCGGCGCTCAACTCTGGCGCAGGATGAAGCGTCGATTGGGTGAATGAATAGGGCGCGCGTTCGACGGGTAGAGTGAGGCAAATCGCTGGATGTCTGCCGGATCAACGTCAACCGGTTCCATCGCCACCATCCACTCGACGTTTTCGGTGCACGGCGGCGTCGTCAGTGAGCCCTCATAAGTCCAATAGCCAAGCGAGGCTGGCAGAAGCCAGTTGGGATTCACCTCGTCGATCGTCACCTCCCCATTCGGCAGTTCGGGAAAGGCCGCAGCAAGGGCAGCAAAGCTGGCATTTGTCGCGCCGGGCGTTAAAAAGACGCCCAGCACGCCCAGAGTACCACTTTGCGTGTCCTTGTGAACGAAATGCACCTCCATCGGGAAGCTCTTGCCCGCCACGTGATGTTCGCTTGGCGCATGGAAATGGAACTGTACCAGTTCGTAGACACGATCGCCGCGGGTCAGCGTGCTGCCTTGTGGCATATTGATTTGAATGGTGTGGCCGTTGTTCACCATATTGCCGCCGCCCTTGTGCCAGCCGATGGCGATATGCGGGATATCCGCCTTGACCGCGCTGTTGATATTGATCGGCGATTGCTGCGTGCCGGCAGAGCATACGAAATTTTCCTTATCCAGATCAGCCCAGTGCTCCGGTCCGACCGGACCGGTGTACCCCCAATGGGCACTGGTCGCTTGGGCGGCTTGAACGCAAATCCGGCATGCGCCGAGCGCAACCAACCCTTTGATCAGGTGACGACGATACATATTACTTTTGCTCCTCTTGCGAACTGATGTTGGTGGCTGCCCTAATGGACGCGTGATGGCCAATCGGCGCGGCCAGTATTGTCCTTTGCAACTGATAGATGCCCGCACGCCTTGGCGTGCTTTCATAAGTGCGGCTGCCGTTTCTCGGCTGGCCGGCTTCTGCAGCCCGCAACGGGGGCAGTTTCAACCAGCTAAACGATAAAAAATTTTAGCAGACCAGCGCTTGACCCCCGCCGCAAAGGCACAGGCGAAGGTGATCACTGCGCGGCTGCCGTTCGCGCCGGAGGCCGCATCGCTATACTTTACACTCGCTGCCCAAGGAGACGCAGGCGACCCCAATACGTTTTCATCGCTACTCCCGACGCAGCCGACCCACGCCACGAAAACGTTGCTATATTTCACGTTGGGCCAATGAGGAAATCGATCTTCTTTATGGAAGGCATTTGCGCAATGGATGCATTCCCATGCTGACAGTCGTGCGTCAGGCCGGACAATGAGATACATCGATAAGAGCTGGACAAGGATGAGGGGATGACGTGCTTGCGACGGAGCAGGTGGGGCGAGAAGGCCAGTTCTTGCGGATTTCAACTTTGCGTGACGACAGCTCATCGGAGTCAAGGTGACACACGCCGGCAGCGGGGTGTCCGGGCGGTTTCCAGCCGCACAATCGCGAGACCGCTGACGCGAACAAAGCTCGGCTGTACTCGGCACGCGAAGAGAGCCTGCCAAGCCGTTGGAGCCCGGCCTTCCGGTGCGACGCAAGCCACAGACTAGACCGCCCTCTTGTTACCCCAAAGCAGAACGTGCAGCTGCGGCAACACGCGGGCTTCGAACCACCTGTCGCTAGTCACCCTTTCGACAAGCCATTCCATTCGCATCATTATTCCGTCCAAGTCGACAGAGGCGTCTTCACTGCCAGGGAGCGGCGGCGTGTGATTGCCGGGTTGCAGATAGATCGGAAGGTGCGGATATCTCGCCGCGACTTCTTTGGCGTAGGCATAGTCACTCTCGTCGAAAACGACGAGCTTGAGCACGATTTGCGGCTTCTCTTGCGCCGCTTCGAGGCATGCATCAAACGCAGCCCAACGGGTCGTCATCTCGCTGGACGGCGGCTTTGGGCTAAGGGTCAGCACGTCAAGATCCGCAAACCACTCCCTCACCACGGAACCCTGCGTTTCCAGTGCAAAACGATAGCCCTCGCGATGGCCTCGTTCTATGAGGGGACCGAACGGCTGAATGGCCGGGTTGCCGCCTGACAAGGAGACCATAACCGGCCTGCCGCCGGAAAGCGCATGGACGGTTTGCCACACGGCATCGATCGGCATCGGTAGCCATTCATGGCGATACTGATTGTCCACCGCGTGAAGGCTGTCGCACCATGAACAGCGATAATCACATCCGCCGGTTCTGATGAACACCGTCGGCAAGCCGATGAGCACGCCCTCGCCCTGGATAGTCGGCCCGAATATCTCGCTCACACGGATTGCGGGATGCATGTCGGTCACGGACGGTATTCCGCCCAAGTTTTCGGTGTTTCGCTAACGCGCACGGCCGCGGTCTGCGGCAGACGTGCCTTGCACCATTCATAGAAATGTCTGGCCAGGCATTCCGCCGTGACCTTCTCATGTCCCAGCACGTCGTTGAGGTGCCGATGGTCGAAGCTCTCGTCAATGTAGCGTTTGAGCGGCGCCAGATCGTGATAGTCGCGCACGAAGCCGTGGGCGTCCAGTTCCTTGGCCGACAGCTCCACTACGACGACATAGTTATGCCCGTGCAGGCGCGCGCATTGATGGTTGGGAGGCAAGGAGGTGAGCTGATGCGAGGCCGAGAAGTGGAATTCCTTGCTGATGTGGAACATTACGCGCGCCTCCTGCGCAGCGCCTCAAGCCAGAAATCGGCGTCCTCGTAGTCGGTGGGATCAGCGTGCCCGGCGAGATGGAACGCTTCGCGCCGCTCGACGCAGGTCCCGCATCGTCCGCAGTGACGCACGCCGCCCTTGTAACAGGACCAGGTCTCAGCAAACGGGGTGCCGTATCTTGCGCCATCCGCAACAATGTCAGCTTTTCCGAGATTCACATACGGTGCATAGAGGCGTATCTGCGCATAGCCGTCGAGCGCGCGGTCTTGCATTGTCTGGAAAGCTTCAATGAAGGCCGGACGGCAATCGGGATAGATGAAATGGTCCCCACCATGCACGGCCGCCGCCACCGCTTCGGCGCTGTGGGCGGCGGCGAGACCGAAGGCGATTGCCAACATGATGGCATTGCGGTTCGGCACCACCGTAATCTTCATCGTGTCTTCGGCGTAGTGGCCGTCCGGCACGTCGATACTGCTAGTCAGCGCTGAGCCGGAAAGGCCACGGCCAATTTCGCCGATGTCGATGATCTGGTGCGGGACCTTCAGTCGCTGCGCGCAAAGAGCGGCGAAGCCCAATTCCTTCCTGTGCCGTTGGCCATAGTCGAAAGATAGAAGGCCGGTGAGTTCGTGCTCCGCTGCCACCATGTGAGCAAGGGAAACGGAGTCCAATCCGCCAGAGCAGACGGCGAGAGTCTTCATCATTGGTATCCTTGTTTTGACCGGGTAAGGCTGCGACCGGAGATTTCTCTGCGCCCCCACTACTCCAGCGACTCAGTTTTGTGAACCGGGAGAATTTGCGCTCAGCCCGATTGGAACGGGAGTGCGTCGCGTCCAACACGCGTGATCAATAAAAGTTGAGCGCTTCAGCAGTTTGTTTCGCATCGCGCCAACTTTCGCAACCTGCTGTCCGATCGTCGACTTCGAGACAAGGTGATGTTCGGCCGACATCGGCTGACTCTTAATTAAGCCGCAGAACACATGTTGGCTTTCTGGCCTTCGCTTGTGCGGTTGGCGAGGGCGACATGGATGCCAGCAAATTTGACATTGGCGACATCCGCCTGGAGAACCCTGCGCGGCGCGATTGAGGCCGCAGGCGAGCCTGCTCTAACTGCCGCCCTACAGTCCCGACTTCAATCCGATTGAGAACGCCTTCGCCCAACCTAAGGCGCTGCTGCGAGCAAAGGCCGAGATAACCATCAAGGCTCTATGGGACTGACGTTGCCCCAGCAGTTTTGAGTTCGTTTCCGGCGTGGGTTGTGCCCTGCTGGGCGGGTGAAGCGACGGGCGCTGGCGCGGAGCCTTTGGCATAGCGCAGCGCGAGCGACCGTCGCGGATTGAAGGTGCTGGCGAACTTGGCCGGGGTCTGCCAGGGGGGAGTGCGGCCGCGCGGTGTTGTAGTCGGCGTGCCACAGGGCGATGGCTACGCGCGCCTGAGCCAGCGAGGTGAACAGCGTCTCGTTGAGCAGTTCATCGCGCAGTCGGCCGTTGAAGCTCTCGATGAAGCCATTCTGCATCGGCTTGCCGGGCGCAATGTAATGCCATTCGACGCGGTTCTGATCCGCCCAGGAGAGGATGGCGTTCGAGGTGAACTCGCTGCCATTGTCGCTGACGATCATCCTGGGCCGGCCCCGCTCGGTGATGAGCCGTCCAATTCGCGGGCAACCCGCATGCCCGAGAGAGACGTATCAACGATGAGTGCGAGGCACTCTCTCGTGCAGTCGTCGACGACGGCCAGGATGCGGAAGCGGCGCCCGTCGGTGAGCTGGTCCGATACGAAGTCGAGCGACCAGCGCTCGTCGGGCCTCAGCGGCACCAGCATCGGCGCCCTGGTCCCGATCGCCCGCTTGCGGCCGCCACGGCGGCGACGGCGAGCTTCTCCTCCCGATAGAGCCGGAACAGCTTCTTGTGGTTCACGACCAGGCCCTCCCGCCTCAGCATCACGAGAAGACGCCGGTAGCCGAACCGGCGACGCTCCTGCGCGATCGGCCTTCATCCGCTCGCGAACCTCGCGGTCGTCCGGCCTGCTGGTCTGGTAGCGAACCGTCATGCGGCAACAGCCGATGGCTTTACACGCCCGCCGTTCGCTCATCCCGAAGCCTTCCTTCAGGCGAGCGACAGCTTTCCGCTTGGCGGCGGGCGTCACCATTTCTTTCCCACAAGGTCCTTCAACGCGGCATTGTCGAGCATGGCGTCGGCCAAAAGCCGCTTCAGGCGCGTGTTCTCGTCCTCCAGCGCCTTCAGGTCGCCGAGCCTCGGTGACATCCATCCCGCCGAAGCGGGCCTTCCAATTGTAGATCGAGGCGTCGCTGACCCCGTGCTTGCGGCACAGATCGCCAACCGATACCCCGGCCTCGTGTTTCTTCAAAATTCCGATGATCTGCTCTTCAGAGAAGCGGCTGCGTTTCATGTCCTGGTCCTCTGGATGGGCCAGAACGAACTTCAAACCGGATTAGATCAGAGGGGCAAGGTCAGGACGCCTCGGCGCGGTCGTCGACCTCTTCACCCCAGCCGAATGTGCCAACTACTTCAAAGCCGCAGGATATGACCTGGATCAGATAGGACGTGCTCCAATGGTTTACACCTGACACAGGAGTCCGGCCCCCACAACCGTTTCGCAATGAGGAGCAGCGCTGCCGCTGCTCCTCCAATCACACGACGGATTCACGATGCGGCAACTCGAGCCATGATTTCGGATCCAATGGCCGATGCGGTGTATAGTGAGGCATCCAGCGGCAAATCCCCAAATGCCAGTTGACACAGAAGATAATTAGCACCTGCCTCTTCCAGCTGATCAAGGAGAGCTTTTCGGACAGAATCTGCCGTTCCCACGACGCACAATTCACTTTCAATTGCTGCATCGAAGTTCAAAGGCAAGTTTGGTGGAGTGGAAATGGCATTTAGTTCGTATAGAAATTTGAAGCTATTGAGCCATCGTTCATAGGCAGGTGCTGCGAGCAAATACGCATCTGTTTCAGAACGCCCTATCACCACCATTCGGAGCAATCCAAGAAATGGCGCTTGCTGGCCAATGTCAGCATCGTGAATTCGGGCGGCGCGGAACGCGTCGGTAACGCTGCGAACAGAAGTGGAAGGTCCGACGCAGGCGATGTTTGCCCCATTCGCAGCGGCCCAGCTAGCCGGCTCGGGTCGATTGGTGGCGATCCATGTCGGCGGACGGGGATATTGGTGAGGTCTCAACGTCAGCGGAACATCTTTCAACTCAAAGTGGCGGCCCTGATAAGAAAGCGTCCCGCCTTTCATCGCATTGATGAGAATCTCACTGGCCTCCGCATACTGTTCTGGTGCTGCTTCTACAGCAACCCCGAAGTATCCCAATTCAGTGGGAGCAGAGCCGCGCCCTATGCCGAGTTCAAGCCTGCCGCCGCTCAACTGATCAAGCATGCAGATCTCCTCGAAGGCACGCAGCGGATGATAGAGCGCAAGTAGCATTACCATGGGACCAACACGAAGACTGCGGGTTCGCTGGGCGACGCTCGCTAAGAACAAATTCGGTGATGGACCTCTGCCATGCGGCGTACAGTGGTGCTCGGCGAGATGATACGCATAAAAGCCATAGCCATCGCACGCTTCTGCTAGGCTCAGCCGATCTGCATATTGTTGTGCGATGTCATCGCCGTTTTCGTCCAGATGATCGAAGATGCCGAAGGTCAGGCCCGAAGCGGAAATTTTCTTCAATTAATTGTTCTCCAAATTACCTATATTTATTCGCTAATCATCATAGCTCACGACATATCATTACTTGATGCTTAATGTGAATCGACTTCATGCTTGTGAGCACCGCGATCCTTCTTAAAGTTCATACAGACGCGTTCGGCGGCAGCAAGGAATTTGTCCATCTGCTCTGTGGTGCCAATGCTGACGCGAATACAGTTCTTCAAATCTACGTCAGGAAAGCTGGCGATGAGGATCGCCTGCTCTTTCAACGCGGCTTGCCAGCATGAGCCCTCCTGTCCCGCCGGCACACGGGCCAGCAAAAAGTTTGCGTGGGAGGGTGTTACGGAAAAGCCAAGTTGCAACAGCGCCAGGGTCACTCGCTGTCGTTCATGCTTGATGTGCCTGTGGTTCTCTTCGTAGGCGTGGCGATGCGCAAGAATGCTTTTCCCGACCGCCTGCCCGATCACGTTCATGTTGAAGACATTCTGGATGTTGCGCAGCCTGCCAATGATTTCTGGGTGACCGAAACCGAAGCCGACTCGCACGCCAGCGGCAGCATAGCTCTTTGAAAAAGTCCTCAAGATCAAAAGATTCGGATGTCTATTGACGAGGCGCAGGGCATTGTCGGGTGCGAAGTCAACGTAGGCCTCATCCAAGACGACCAAGCGATCTGCTTGCTCCACAAGGCGTTCGATTTCGGCCACCGGCACGAATGTTCCGGTCGGATTGTTCGGATTAGCCAACAGAATGAACTTCGCGTCTTTTGCGGGGCCGGACAGCAGTTTTTCTATCGGCAGGGGATGAGCTTCGCTCGATGCGATTTCGAGAAACTCGGCACCCTGCAACATGGCAAGTTTACGGTTGAACGAAAATCCGGGCGACAGCATTGCCACTCTATCTCCTGGGGCGAGGAAAGCTCTGTAGATGAGTCCGAGCAGCTCCGACGAACCGTTGCCGGCAATCACCTGATCTTTGGAAAATCCGTAAGCATCGGAGGCAGCTGCCCTTAAGCTGAGATTGTCGTCTTCCGGATAAAGATACTGGTGTTCGATCGCAGCAATTGCACTTTGCATTACGCTCTTCGGCAACGGAAACGGGTTCTCGTTCGTATTTAGCTTAACGCAGTTTGCATCCGTCGCTGGTCCGTTGGACGAGAGAGCATCTAATTTGCTGGCCACCGGCGAAAAAAGCGAAAGCACGGTCTTCAGTTTTGCATCGCACATGTTCTTCTCCGTTTTTCAGTCCCGCAGGGCATGTGACATGAGGCAATCGTTGATCGTGACTTGATCGACGTTCGGCTATATCAGCGCTGCCTTCCCACCCTGGTGGGGATCGCCGACCACGGTTTGGATTTGACACCGGGAAGCTGTCGAGAACCTGATGACGACCCAACGTTTGGCCGACGGCCGATTCGGCGCAACAGACGGTGTTTCAACATCGCATCGTCCTCAAAGCCGCATGCAGGGCCTGCACGACAGCCCGTCTCCAGCGCCCGCAGATAGGTGGAAGCCGAAGTCTTGCCGAACCTCAGTTGCTCTGCCACCTTGGCCCACCGGACTGCCCTGTTTATGGGTCAGGCGCAGGATATCTCTGACGCTCGTTCGTCTTGCTTGCTTCCGTCTTGGCATGGGCTCTCTCGGTTTGCTGATGAGAGAGCCAAATACCGGCTCATCTGAGCATGAGACGCAGGCCTGACGATATGGAGCGTCGCTGGTGGCGCGCGTAGCCGAGAGGGTTCGCCTCGCTGGCGGGGCATGCAAGACGGCGCACCTCCTTAGCCATCCTGTCCCATCGTCTCAGATCGTGAGGCGCACCTTATAGTCGGTGAGGAGATCTTGCAGGGTCAGGTTACGCCCTAGCGCTTAAGGTTGTTGGTCGCACCGAGCAAGCGCGGGACCTGTCGACGGACAACAGCGGTGCCACTGCCGGCACTAGGTGTGAGCTTTCGAGAGGTTGTCCATTCGGACCGGACCGAGGAGACTGGAGTTACCACGCTTCAGCATCCATCGGAGGGTCCGAATGAACATCCACAAGAATGCCCGTCTCACCCCGCTGCGT
>NZ_RZPI01000049.1:0-15926 GCF_003998715.1 Mesorhizobium sp. M7A.F.Ca.CA.002.15.2.1 | reverse complement strand
TCGCCTACCATTTCGGCCTCACCGCGCTCCCCGGCGGCTTTGCCGGCGTCGACATCTTCTTCGTCATCTCGGGCTGGCTGATATCGACCCATCTCATGCAGGAGATCGGCGAGACCGGCCGGCTCGACCTCTGGCGCTTCTATGCCAGGCGCGCGCAATCCTTGTATGTCCGGCCGGAACGATGCTGCCACGACGGCTCCCTCGTGCAAGCCCAGCCCCTGTGCAATGTCGGCGGTGCAGGCCGATATCGCAATGCAACAAATTATCGCAGTGCAACATGGCAGAAATGGGGAGATGGGCCGGGTGCCGGCCGGGCCCGATCCTTGCGTGGCTGGCTTGTCTGCACACCTGCGGCAGACGCAAAACAGCCCCGCGCGGGGCTGTTTCTCATTCGGGTTGCTGGACTGCTACTTGCTGCCGCCGTTCGCTTTCACGCTGCTGCAGAATTCGGGATGGCTGTTGGCCGCAGTGGCGTCCTTCGCCTCGTCCTCGCAGGCCTTCATCATCGCGGTCTGGTCGTCCGGCGTAAGGGCCTTCCAGGCTTTCACGAAGTCGTCGTTGCTGACCATCGTCTTCATGCTGCTATCGGTGTAGAAGGGCTGCATCTTGGCTGGATCGTCGAGAGCCGACGTTTTGGCAAACGCCGCGCCGCCGACCATCGAAAGTGCCATGGCGCCCAAGCAGATCATCTTGATGTTCATGGGTACTCTCCTATTGCTTTGGGATCGTCGAAGCAACGATCCATTGGAAAACGACAGGTTTGGGTGAAAGTTCCGGCATTTTTTGCGTAAAAAAGCCGAAACGAGGAAAAATATAGCCGAAAAACTTGAAACTTTCCCCGATTTTTCCCGTAGGAGGCGAGTTTATCGGGTCTCTCGTGCGAGACTGACCACCAGTCGATCGACGCTGGGGTCGTCGAGGCTGACGATATGGGCCATCTGCAACGCCCGCTTCATGCTGACCCTGGTGACGTCCTGCCGCATGATGACCGGCACAAAGGCCGGCCCCGATCCTGTGAGGACGATCGCCCTGCCGACCAGAACCGGTTCGGAGATGGGAGCCCACTGTACGGTCATGATCGAGGGCTCGCTTGTCTGGCGGCGGTTGATGCCTGTGAAATAGATCCAGTTCAGGCGCGAGATCGCTACGCCGTAGTGGTTGCCGGGCATTCTGGCGCCACCCTGGCCATCGCCCGGGGCCCACCGCGTCACCCGCCTGAAGGTGACCAGCTCGGCCTCACGTCGCAGGAAGGTGACCGAGCGCATCAGAAGGTCGGGGCGGCCGGGGACCGAAAAATAGGTGAAATAAGTGCCGCCGGCGATGGCGGGCGACGGCGGCCGCACCATGTTTTCGTACAGTGCCTCGCGCAGCGATGCATTGCCGTCGCCGTTGGCTGCGGGAATAGCCGGCTCGCGATACAGCTCGTTTTCGTCGATCTTGAAATAATCGCAGATCAGCCTGGCGGTGGTTTTGTTGGGCACCGCCTTGCCTTGCAGATAGCGCTCGAACTGGGTGCGATTGATGCCAAGCTCACGGCACACCGCGCTGACGGAAGCATGGCGCTGGACCAGCCGCCTGAGATTGGCGGCGAGATTCTCGCGAATTGGCACGACATCTCCCCGACAGACGTACGGACCAGTATTCAAGCGATAGCTTATATACACTTGCATGCCGTGGCGCTGGCGCGAAGATGGACCTTTGGCCAATAGGCAACGATCCCGTAGAGCGTAGGCTGTACGATTCTGACAGTCCGGCTATGCAAGCCGCGTAAATGGGCGTATTTCGGTGGCAAGAGCGACCTCGGATCGGCCTCTCGACATCCTGTAATGGAGGGCGGTTTGGATCATACCGACCTGGTCGAGCTTCTGGACTACACGCAGGCGCAATTGACGAAAATCCGCCAGGCGGTCGCGGCAAGCGATCACGCCGGTGCCATGTTCACCATTGATTGCCTTGTCGGAGCGGCGGCCGAGCAGACGAAGTGCAAGCTTGCAAGCCTGGAGCATGCCGGCTTGCCGATCGGCAAGGATGAGCCGATCGGCAGGGATGGGCCGATCGGCAGGGATGGGCCGATCGGCAGGGATGGGCCCATAAAAGGCGGTGCGGCACCGCCCGGCAAAGCGACATCGGGCAAGCCGGATGCCGGCGGCAGCCGCTCCTGATCAGGCCGCGCCGATCTCGCCGATCAGCCTTGCATATTCGGCCTCGGCTTCGCCGTAACTGCCATTGGCGAGTTCCAGCAGCCCGGCGCGGTCGCGAATGACGATCTCGCCCCGTTTCGAGCGAATCAACGCGCGGCCTTCGAGCAATTGAAGCGCGACGGTGACGCCTGGCCGCCTGACACCAAGCATGATGGCCAGGAATTCGTGGGTGATGGCGAGATGTTCGCCGGGCACCCGGTCGTCGCACATGAGCAACCATCGCGCCAGCCGCTCCTCGAGCTTCAGCCGCGCGTTGACGAGCGCGGTGCAGCCGGCCTGGGTTTGTAGTGCGTTGACGAAGCGCAGCAGGAACATGCGCAAGGTCGTACTTGCCTCCAAAGCTGCCTTGAAAGCGCCGGCTTCGATGCGGATCGCTTCGCCTTCGAGTTGGACAAAACAGGCATGCGGCGCACGGTCGTCGCCCATCACCAGGGAGTATCCCGTCATGCCTTCGAAGCCGATGAAGCCCACTTCGGCCTCTTGGCCGCTTGCCGTGCTGGCGACCACCGAACCAATGCCCTGTTCGATGAAGTAGACGGCCTCGATCGGAACATTCGGGGTCACCAGCATCATGCGCAATGGCAAGTCGCAGCGCTGCATGTGCGGCTCGAGCAACGCCAGATCATCCGCAGGCATGCGCCGCAGCAATTGGTTTCGGTACGGATGGTTCCCGTCGGGATTGGGTTTTTTGTCGGGATCAGAGTTTTTGTTGGGATCAGACATGGCGTGGCCCAATGCAGGGCAAGAGCCATCCAATCTCCCAGCCGTCCGTGCCCGTAAAAACGTGAGGACGATGGCCTATGTATAGGGGCTCTGAACGCAGAAAGATATCAATGCGATATGAAATTCGAAGCACGGCGCCCCCCAACGCCTGTTCGCATATGAAAAGATCGGCCTGAATGTTAGTGTCGGAAACGTACCAAACGCCATTTGGTACAAAACCGACATATTTCATGAGAGCGCCGGATCACGCCGATAAAATCCGCTGGCCAATGAAAAGCGCCATGTCGCGCTGGGCCTGGGGACCGTTCGAAGAAGGGGGAGGACCGGGGGGAGAATTGTACGATAGTTACTGTGATGAAGGCCGATGTTGACTCTTGCTCAGCCCGATTTCATTTTTTGACCCACAGCGTCTAAAGCGCATCGCGTTTGATCCGATTTATGCGATGCGCTTTAGGGTCTTTGTTTATGCATGTCGTTCTCCCAAAGCCGAGGTCACTTTTGGACGACATGCATCAAAAGTGGCCGCTGCTCCGAAAGGGGCTTCTTATGTCGAGCCTTCGTAAGCGCAATCCCGGTCTCCATCCTTCCGATCTGCAACTGTGCCAGCGCGTCTTCGATCGGGTCTGCCTGGAGCGCAAATTTGATCGCATGTCGGGGGAGTCGGACGTGCAGCTTCTGGCAGCCACGGTGTTTTCGCTGTTCCAGAATGGCTGCCGCAATGAAGGCGAGTTGCTTGAGAGTTTCAGGCGGACCCGCCAATGACCAAGGCCAGGATCACGTCCGCGGCACCGGCCGAAAACGAACCTTACGACGCTGCGGTCTTCGCCCGGAAATACGGCATGTCGCGGAAGGCCGCGGAGGTCGTGCTGTCCGCGAATGGACCGTCCAGAACAGCCTGTGACGCTGCCGCCCGCTCTTTTATGGAAGCGGTTGCCCGCAGAGCGAAGAGCAGCCATAAACACTGATGCTGCGCCTTGAGCGACTGCCGTCTCGCCGCCGACCCGCGGGCGCGTCCAATGCTACCTTCATCGAACACCGTGAGGCGTCAGCCTGTCGGGCCGATCGGACCGGTCACTCCTGAAGTGGCTTGCTGCGCCGTCACGGCGGAGAGTTTCTGCCGTTTGAGCAGCATCGGCTTTTCATAGATCTTCTTCATGGTCACGGCCTCCCTCCGCAAAGTTCGATTGCGGCAGCGTCATCGCCGGCCGCGCTCCTGTCAAGCGGACCTGGTCGAGGGCCGGCCAACCCGAACGAAAATCCACGCCTCAATTCCTGTCGGCCGGCTTGGAACGCATGCGCGAAACCGTCTCGCGCTCGGCGCGTTTGGAGCGCAGCGGCGGCAGGTCGCGGTCGATCAGGTCCATGTCCTCCAGCACCATATCGCCCATGCGCTTGAAGGCGATGTCGAGCGCGCCGGCGCGGTGAGCCGAGCGCAGGAAGCCGGGCAGGGCGCGCACCGGATGGTCCCGCGCCAGCGGTTCTTCGGGAAAAACGTCGCTGGCGGCGACGATGTGGCCGCTCTTCACCGCCGCCATCAGCGCCGGGAAGTCCACCACGCCGGCGCGGCTGAGCAGGATGAAGGCAGCGCCCTTGCGCATGCCGGCAAAGGCGTCGGCACCGAGAAAACCCTGGTTCTCGCTGGTCACCGAGGCAACGACGAAGATGAAGTCGCTGGTCGACAGCACCTCGTCGAGGGAGGCCGGCTCGACGCCATTGTCGATGAGGATCGATGGCGGCAGCCATGGATCGAAGACTTTGGTGCGGGTGCGGAAGCCCGACAGCAGCCGGTTGAGCGCCCGGCCGAGATCGCCGAAACCGATGATGCCGACATCGGCGCCGGACAAGAGCCGCGCCGTCTGGTTGCCGTCGCCGCCCCACAGTTCCTGTCCCTGGCGGAAGGCGAGGTCGGCATCGACGATGCCGCGGGCGAGATTGAGTGCCATGGCAAGGCCAAGCTCCGCGACCGGCTCGGCGAACACCAGGCCGGTGGTGACGACATGGATGCCGCGCGCGAACAACGTCTCGTAGGGCATATTGTTGATGAGGTTGGTCTCGACATTGAAGACGCAGCGCAGTGTCTTCATCCGATCGAGCGTTTCGGGCGATATGGGCGGCTGGCCGATGATATAGCGCGCCTCGGCCAGCACGTCGGCCGGCAGTTTCGCGACGCCGTCAGCGGTCGTCTCGACGATGCGATAGTGCGCCTTGAGCCGCGCCAGCTGCCGGGCTGTGAAGATCAGGTCGAGCGTGCGTGGTTCAGGCGCACTGATGACCAGCGGCAAGGCGCTGTTGGACATGACTATTCCCTCTGTTCCCCAATGGCCAAAATACCTTGGATGAAACGATTTACAACATCGCGCGGCCGAGGAGAGCGGGATTGGCGCTGGGATGAGGTGACCTGTCGGAGCCGATATGTGCCGGCAATGCAACAGTGAAGAATCGTTTGACCGCGATGGCGTGGATACGACGTAAGAACCAGTAATGGCACAATTGACATGGGGCAGGGAATTGGTTCTGCTGGCGCCGTATCAATTCGGAGGGCACTTTACAGTGAAGAAATACGAGAAACCAACCTTGCAGAAGCGCGACAGGCTTTCGGGTGTCACGGCCCAGACTGCCCCATCGACACCTCCGCCGACGGCAACCTGAGCGGTTGGCGACTGACGCCTTCGCCCTATAAGGGCAATCAATATCGGCGATAGGGCGCCACTGGTCGCGCCCTATCGCATATTGGCCACGGGTGCCCGCCGTTGTCCCAGATGCCGGACCTTACGGCCGATGATCATCAGCTGGCGCGCGGTGTTGTTGCGCAGGCGCCGCACGCGCCATTCCAGCCCGGTGTCGGCGGTAATCGACTTGGCATAGTAACTGACCCGCATGCCATCCTCATCGGCAGCCACCTTGACCGGGTCGTCATAGAAGGCGTTGATCTTGTCAGCCGCCATGCCTGGAGTTTCGAGCCAGCGTGGAATGTGAACCGAATGGAGCTGATCGACATCGGTCATCACGCGGCCGATGCCGACGCCCGGCGTCGGACACGTGGTACAGAAAGCATCGCCGATGAAGATGACCCCGTCGCGGCGATGGCCTTGCGTCGTGCTCAGACTGATCTGCCTGACCTCGACAGGACTCGCGACTTCGAAGTTGCCGCATCGCACGGCTATTTCGGGCATCAATTCGCAGAGCATCTTTTGCGGCTCCTGGCGGAACGCCCGCGTCCACGGCTCGGCCACATTGCGATAGAGGAACATGTTCGCCCGCATCTTGTCGCCGAGGGGAAAGATGCTGATGTAGGCGATACGGTCGGCGGCCCGCCTGCTGTAGCAGGTGACGGACTGATGACCGAAATCGCTGGGCGAGATGGCGAGGTCGAATCCCATCGACAATGAATGCGCCTTCGATTGCTCGATACGCTCGACGCCGACGGCGCGCCGCACCGCCTCGCCGTGACCGGTTGCCACCACCAGCAGGCGGGCATCGATGACGGTGCCGTCGGCCAGCACAAGCCGCTGCCGGTCCGGTCCAGTCGAGACTTCGGTTACCTTGCCGACCGTCAGCGGCACTTGCGCAGGCAAGGCGTCGCGCAGGCCATTGATCAGCGCGCCATAGGAGAATGTGAATTCAGCCTTCTTCTCATGCGCGAAGAACTGGCCGAGGCGAAAGACATGCGTGTCGGTCGTGGAGGTGACGAGACGCTTGAGTGTCGCATCGAGGCCGAGCTTTTCGAACAGCAGCATCTGGTCCATGCCGATCTTCTCGGCCCGGAATTCCTCGTGGTGGACGCGGTGCGGATCGATCAGCGCCACCTTGCGGCCGGCTCGTCCCAACAGAATTGCCAAGGTCGTGCCGGCCATTCCGGCACCGACGATCGCCACATCGACTTGGGCCGGGCCAGCCTCTGAGATACTCATTTTGCTGCTCTTTCTGATGGCAACGGCGCGTTTCACAATCTCCGGTAGAAAATATCTTCCGGACCTAAATCAACCGCAAGCAACCGGCGCGCGTGCTTGGTAGTAACCAATGTTTAGGTTAATCGCGGGCCCGCTGCTTCCAGCGCGGTGCGATCGCCGAGCCATCGATGAACTCAAAGCCGCCAGCCTCGTTGAGCGTGTGAAGTTTACGCCCACTCCATAGCGCACCTGGATTTAAGATGGTTTCAACGACCTGCTCCATGCCGATCAAATCAAGGTGAGAAATGCGTGCGATGCCAAGCGCCGCGCCGTAGCTCCTGCGGCAGTCCTGGACCGGGCGCAGCAGGTCGTTGCCGCGCCTGACCATGCGGCCGGCCGGCCGCACCGAGGCGATATCGATCAGCACGGGATTTTTGG
Source organism: Mesorhizobium sp. M7A.F.Ca.CA.002.15.2.1 (assembly GCF_003998715.1). Classification (NCBI taxonomy): domain Bacteria; kingdom Pseudomonadati; phylum Pseudomonadota; class Alphaproteobacteria; order Hyphomicrobiales; family Phyllobacteriaceae; genus Mesorhizobium; species Mesorhizobium sp. M7A.F.Ca.CA.002.15.2.1. The sequence goes on along the minus strand of NZ_RZPI01000049.1, from coordinate 8,674 downwards.
GGTGCGGCGTCCAGGGGCCGCGAAAATCCGGCGCCGACCACAGATGCAGCGCGTCGGAGAAGGCGCCGCCGCCGTCGCGGACGGTGGCGAACAGCCACCAGGCGCCGCCATGCTCGACAAGCGTGGCGTCGCTGGCGACGACACCGGACAGAAGCGTCGCCTCCTTGACCCATCCGCCGGGAAAAGCTGTGGCCCGGTAGAGATCGACCGTGCCGTTGGCGCAGCTTTCCGGCACCATCCAGACCTCGCCGTCGCGCTCGAAGACGAAGGGGTAGGAGAGATGGTAGGGCAGCTCCAACACCGGTTCAGGCCTTCCGAGCGGGCCTGCCGGGCCGAAGGGAACGGCGGAGATGATGGCTTTGCCGAGCCGATGGATATAGTCCTCGACGAACAGGGTCAGCTGGCCCTGGTAGAGGATGGGGAACGGATCGGCGTAGAAGCGGCTGCCGTCGTCCGGCAACTCTTGCCAACCCGACGCCGGATGCGCGCGCAGCTCGAACAGATCGCGGCTCCCGGTTTGCCGCCAGCCGACCTTCCAGTGCGGCGCGTTGTAGCAAAGGTGATAGATCTTCTGGATGATCCGCCGCGCCAGCGCCTTGCCGGCCCTGACCCCAAGCTTGCCCGCCGAGGGCATTGGCGGCGGGCCGCCCACCTGCGCCGGTTCGGGCAGATCAGGCACGGACTTTGCCGCGCCTGACATGGCAGCTATGATCAGGCTTGCTGTGCGCGCCAGCATATCCTGGAAGGACGCCAGCGCGATGCCGCCATATTCGGTGCCCAGACGCCCGGCGGCGATCGCAACGCCGTTCTCCTCGATGCGGGCAAGCGGCGTGCGACCTGCGAGGATCAGGGCCAGCAAGGCCGCTTCGCCGCTGGCGCCGTCATAGGTGACGCGCCAGATCCGTGTGTTTTCCAGCCTGACATCGCCGCAGAGGTCGATGACGAGGTCAGGCGAAGCGGGGGACTGCCGGTAGGGCGCGAGCGCCGAAAGCGGCACACGCTTGGCCAGTCCATCATGGGACAGTCCGTGGATCGCCGTTTCGAGTTGAAACAGGGCCGCGGCGCTGCGCGGAATGCCACCGCCCGCCGGCCTGACATCGACGGACAGTTCGACGTCTTCGAGCGCGGCAAGGCGCTCCAGCAGCGTGACGTGAAAGGCGCGGACGCAGTCGCCGTCCAGGCGGAGGCTTATCTGCATGTTGGAGGTCCGAAAAGGCGGTGCCCGGCCTTGCCGGCCAGACCGGTCCGGTCAAATTGTAACCCCATTTGCATTCGTCTCCGCTCGCTGCGTAGCCAACACCTCGATATGTATATTTTTAAGCAAACCGCGTGCCAAAATTCACGTCACCTCTCAACATAATTAACAATGTTTTAACAGTTGGAGGAATAGCTAGGTTAGCGCCGCAAACTGATCTTGCCGGCATATGGAGTATTGTCGGAGGCAGCCATGCAATCATCCCTGCCCATGGTTCCTCAGCAACACTCCCCGGATCCGGCACGCGCGGGATCATATGCAGCCTCCACTGTCGAACTGGGCGATCTGAAGCGCATCCTGGTGCGCCGCCGGTTCTGGATCTTCGGCACCGTCGCACTGCTGACGCTGGTCGCCCTGCTCTACGGCCTATTCACACCGGCGCTCTACAGCTCGGCGGCGGAAATCCTGATCGATCCGCAGGACCTGCAGGTGGTCACCAACGACGTCAATCCCAGCCGTATCTCACCCGATGGCGGCATCACGCAGGTCGAGAGCCAGGTCAGCGTGGTCCAGTCGACAGGCGTGCTGATGCGGGCGATCGCGGCGACAAACCTGACGCAGGATCCGGAATTCAATGGGCAGGGCTTGCTGTCGCGCCTGCTCGGTTCGGCATCAGCCGAAGGCGACAGGTCGGTGCAGACACTCGACGCGCTGCGCCGGCGCCTGGCGGTGAAGCGGGCCGACAAGGTCCTGGTCCTCGACGTCATCGTCACTGCCAAGAGCGCCGACAAAGCCGCCCTCCTGGCCAACGCCATCGCGCAGGCCTACCTGGTCGACCAGGCGAGCGCGCGCGCGAAAATGGCCAAGGACGCTTCCGAGTCGATCACCGCGCGGCTGGACGAGCAGCGCAAGCGCGTCCAGCAAGCCGAAAACGCCGTCGAAGCCTACAAGTCCGCCAACAACATGGTGATGGCGGCAGGCAATCTGGTCAGCGACCAGGAACTGACCGAGATCAACACGCAGCTTGCGGCGGCGCAGAGCCGCACCGCGGCGCTGAAGGCGCAGGTCGACCAGATGCGCCGGCAGAGCGGCACGCCGGACGCAACTTCGGAAGCAATGCGCTCGGCGGTGATCTCGAGCCTGCGGGCGCAGGAGGCGACGTTGGTCGACCAGGTCTCGCAGCTCGGCACGGAGTTGGGGCCGCGTCATCCCTCGCTGATCGCAGCCCAGCAGCAACTGCGCGACACACGCCAGCTGATCGCGCGCGAACTTGGCCGCATCGCCACCGCCACCGAGACCGACTACGAACGGGCGCTGGCCAACCAGCAGGCGCTGGAAGCCAAGGTCGCCGGCATGAAGAGCAAGTCGCTCGACACCGATCAGGCCTCGGTGCGGCTGCGCGAATTGCAGCGCGACCTCGAGGCGCTGCGTTCCGTCTACTCGAACTATCTCCAGCGCGCCCAGGAGACGCGCGAGCAGATCAATGTCGACAGCACCAATGCGCGCATCATCTCCAACGCCATGCCCGCCTTGAAGAAGAGCTGGCCGCCTCTGCCGCTGCTGTTGCTGGGCGCGATATTCGGCGGCCTTGGGCTCGGCACCGGTCTGGCGCTGATCGCCGAATATTCCTCGCCGACGGTGCTTTCCAGCGCCCAGATGCAGTCGGCCATCGACGCGCCGGTGCTGGGCGTGGTGCCGGCAAAGTCGGACACAGGCCGGCGCTGGTGGCCTTTCGGCGGGGCGCGCGCCGCCGCCTCCAGCCAGAAGACCGATGCCGTCGTCGGCCTTGCGCTCAGGCGCATGTTCAGTTCGGGCCAGCGTCCGGCGGACTGGCCGCTGGTGCCTTCCATCTTGGTGACATCGTCGCCGGGCGAGGGCGCGCAGCGCAGCCGGGTGGCGCGGCTGCTGGCCAATGCCGCGGCATCCAGGGGCAGCCGTGTGCTGTTTATCGATGCCAATGCTGGCGGCGGCGGCCAGAAGGATCCGCAGCCGGGGATCCTCGATGTTCTGCGCGGCGAGTACGCGTTCGAGGCCGTCAGCCATTACGCCGCCGGCAGCAACGTTGCCGTGCTGGGCAGGGGCCGCTCAAAGGCGGTCTTCCAGGAAGCGCATGGCATCTATTTTGCGCAGCAGATGCTGGCGCGGGCCAGCCGGAGCTTCGAGCTCGTCGTCATCGACGGCGGCGCGCTGGCCGACAATCTCAATGCCTCGCCGCTGGTCGCCATGGCCGACGAGATCGTGCTCGTCGCCACGCTGAACGCCACCCCGATGCGCGACGTCACGACGACTTCGCAGGCGGTCTCCGTCATGGGGCGCCTGCCGACAGCCGCCTTGCTGGTCGACGAGGCCGCCTGATATGGCGGCCAGTTGGAGCGCAAGCGCTTCGAACCATGGTGCTGCCGCACCCCGCGCCGGCACGCCCATCTCCGGCACCTCGGTCGATGCGCTGACGCGCTTCGGATTGATCGCGGCGGTGGCGGTGCTGTTCAGCATCTCGGGGGGCATGCTGTGGCTGGTCGGCTACAATTATGATGGCCTGTTCGGCAACCCGGCGACCAAGATCCACCCGTCCACCTATCTCATCGTCCTGCTGCTTGCCTGGCGCTCCTGCGCATCAGGCAATCCGGTCGGCCATATCGTCCATCTCGCTGACAGGCGGCCGGCCAGCGCGCTGATGGCCGCCATATCGATCGTGCTTCTGGTCGTTGTCATCGCCAGGCAGCGGCCCGGTATGGCCGGCATGATCGATACGTTCGTGGCTGCGGCACTTCTCGTGCTGATGCTCAGCGAGGACGACGAGCGGACCTTCGCCGGGCTGCAGACCGTCGTCCACGTGGTCATGACGGCGAATGCCTTGCTTGCCCTTTTCGAGTTCGCCACCAAGACGCTTATCTTCCCCTATCGCCTCGACGGCGTGGCGTTTACCACCGATCTGCGCTCGAGCGCGCTGCAGGGGCATCCGCTTGCCAATGCCATGGTGACGTCGATCTATGTGCTTGCGCTGCTCTCCGGTGCCAGATCCCTGTCGATGCCTGTGCGGATAGGGTTGATCGGCTTGCAATGCGCGGCACTCGTCGCCTTCGGCGGCCGCACGGCGATGGTGACGACGGTGGTGCTCGGCGGCTGCTACCTGCTTTTTCAGGGCATCACCAAATTGCGCCAGGGCCGCGTCAATCTCCTCGGTGCGGCACTCGGCTTCATGCTCGCCGCCCTGCTGCCGGTCGTCATCATCGTGGCGGCATATCTGGGCTTTTTCGACGCGCTGCTGGAGCGCTTCGTGTCGGACAGCGGCAGCGCCAATGCCCGCGTCGAGATGTTCGAGCTCTTCAAGCACCTGGAATTGCGCGATCTGATCGTGGGACCGGATGTCGACCTGATCGACAGCCTGCGCCGCATCAACGGTCTCGAACAGGGCATCGAGAACCCGATCATCCGCACGGTCCTTTATCAGGGCGCCTTCTTCACGCTTTTGCTGACGTTCGGCTTCGTGCTGTTCCTGTTCGAGGTGGCGCGCCGCTGCCATCCCGGCATCTGGCTGCCGATGCTGGGCTGGGTTATCCTGATCAACACTTCGGAAAGCGTCGCGTCGAAGACGACGCTGCTGACCAAGTTCGTGGTGCTGGCATTGGTGCTCTATCGGCCGGCGCGGGCAGCGTTCAGGCCGGTCAGTCCGCCGGCATGGTCAGGCCAAGCGCCGCGATGATATCGGGGTCCAGCGCCCGGGTGGTGTCGTCCATCATGCCCATGCCATCGAAGAGATCCCACAGTGCCCAGGCGAAGCCGAGTTCCTCGGCGCTCCGCCTCACATCGGCGATGTAGCGCCCGCGATCCGGATTGGGCGCGGCGACATAGCGGGCGTCGGTGCGCAGCGCGCCGAACTCGCCCATGATGATGCGTTCCGGCGCAAGGCTATGGCCATCGGCCCAATCGCGGACCTGGCGAAGATATTTGTCGACAAACCAGCGGTCGGGCTGGGCGTCGAAATAGACTTTCAGCACACGCTCGGTCTCGGCATAGGCTGCTTGCTTGGCGTCTTCAGGGGTTTCGGTGTCCTGCGCCATGCGCGCCCTGACCGATGCCAGCGTCTGTTGCAGCGAGCCGGCGGATGCCGGCCACGGCACATTGTTGAGCGACCGATAGACCGGCTCGCGCATCCAGGGCGCGCCCTGATGGCTGAACAGATAGGGCTCATAGAAGTGGAAGGTGAACAGGATCGGCTCGAAGGGCGACAGCGGGCCCGGATCGAGCGCGGTCAGTCCGCTCACCATCGAGCCGCAGCCTCCGGTGACGACCAACGGCAGGGTCGCTGCCGATGCCCTTGCCGCGGTCAGAAGCGCGAGCTGGATTTGCAACCAGACGTTCGACGCGCAGGCCTGCGCCGGTTCGTTGACCGGCTCGAGCGCCACCCTGCCGGGCTGGAACCGCGCCAGCCTGCCGGCAAGCTCGCCGACCAGCCCGCGATAGAGATCGAAAGCGGGTGCGGCGGTGCTGGAGACCATGCGGTCGGGGTTCCAGTAATGGGTGGCAGCGTTGGCCTGGATGTTGACGATGATGCCAAGATCGGCGTCGAGGGTGGCGGTGACGGCGGCGTCCAGCATGTCCAGCAACTGACTGCGCGTCTTGGCGTCGGCGGCCAGGAAAGGGCCGGGATCGACGGGCAAGCGGATGAAATCGAGCCCGGTCTCGCGCAACCGACGCAGGTCGTCTGGGGTCGGCACCGGCCGTTGCGACTGGAAGGGCGGCCAGCCGTAGTCGGTGCGGGGTGCGGGAAATTCACGCGTCAGCGAGAACCAGGGCCAGGCGTTGACGCCGCGCCGAAACCGCGTCCCGGCGGCGGCGCGAGCGATTGGTGCGACCGGGAGCGAGCCGAGAGCCGCTGCAGTGGACAGCGCGGTCCGCAGCACCCGCCGGCGCGACCAGCCTATCATACGGTTCCTGGCGATGCGTGATCCATCGCAGTGGTCTTGGCGGCGGTCATGCCGAGCAGATGATAGGCCTCGTTTTCATAGGCGAGCAGGACATCGTCCCAGCGAAAGGCTTCGCGGGCCCGCGCCCTCGCGGCAACGCCGCAGGCCTTGACCAGGGCATCATCGTCCAGCGCCTGCTGCATCCGCTCGGCGCAACTGTTCTTGTCGGTGAAGTAGATCGCCGCAGCCCCTGCGGTCCACCTGTTGTAGGGATTGTCATGCGCGATCACCATGTTGCCGGCCGCCAGCGCCTCGACCAGCGACGGGTTGGTGCCGCCCACCGTGTGGCCGTGCAGATAGGCGCGGGCGTGGAAGCGCAGGGCCTTCACCGTTGCCTGGTCGTAAATGGCGCCCGGCAGGACCACCGAGCCGTTCGCCGCCTTGCGGATGGCGGCATGGTAGGGGATGTCGTCGGACAGCGTTCCCAGCACCACCAGCTTCATGTCGCGCTTGGTGGAGCAAAAGGATTCGACAATCGGCAGGATGTTGTTGTCGGGTTCGATGCGCGCGATCGAGATGAGATAACGCCCGGGCTCGAGGCCGAGCGCCCGGACCGGCGCCTCGGGCGCTGATGCCACCGGATCGGCGCCATAGGCGATGGTGGCGATGGCGCTGCGCGGCCGGCGCGTCGCCAGGTGATCGGCGATGGCGGGATGATCGGCGACCAGCCGATGCGAGGCCCAAGCGCCGATCCATTCGTTGAGCCAGAACCAGGTTCGCGCCGCCATCCCCCATTTGGGGCGACGCCACTCGATGCCGTCCATGTTGGTGAAGATCTTGCGCCGCTTCAGCCTGAGCCAGGTCAGGAAGACCGCGCCATTATAGCCGAGCACCAGGCAAACGCCCTGTCGTCTGGCAGCATCGCGGGCGCATTGCCAGTCGAATTCCAGGGTCGCGCGCGGTCCCTTGGAGGCGACCTGGATGTGAATGAGCTCGATGCCGCGCCAGGTTTCGCTGCGCACCCGCTGGTCGATCCGCTCGACCTCATCCTGGCAATAGACGCCGACCTTCCAGCCGCGCCCGACAAGAAACAGCGCCAGTTTTTCGGCAAAGGTTTCAAAGCCGCCATGGGCCGCGGGTATGCCGCGGGTCCCCAGGATTAGAATGGCGGGCTTTTCTGGTTTCATGGCCGGCGGCACTTTCACACATTTCATATATTAGATATTGCTTAATTTATAATGAGCAGACCGCAACTTTCGTGCCATCTTCCGATTTCGGTATCCTGGGAGGGGATCATGGCGCGGGGTTGTAAAAAAACGGTGTTGAACCCGGTGGTTGTTTCATTCTCGGTCAACCCTTCTGTGCGTAGCTGTATCGAAACGAAGCAATGCCAGGGGCGTACGGCCGGCAGTCGGACATATCGAACCGATAGTCGGACATATCGAACCAGGCATGATTCTTGCGGACGGGGTTCTGCCACAATCGCCCAGCGCGATGGTTGCAGCACCCGGCGGGAAACAAAGATGCGGATTGCCTGCGTTCATCAGGGTTATGAACTCTATGGTTCTGACCGCAGCTTCGCGGAGAGCGTGGCTGCGCTGCGCGCCGCGTTTCCGTCGGCCGACATCGAGGTGGTCTTGCCGCGCAGCGGGCCGATCGTCCAGATCCTGGAAGCGCATGCCAGCCGGATCGTCTTCGAACCGCTCTGGGTGTTGAGGCGCCAGGCCATTGCGCGCCTTGCGACAGTCGAGATGGCGCGATTGCCGGTTGCCGTGTTCAGGGCGTGGCGGCGCCTCAAGGCCTGCGACCTCGTCTATGTCAACACCTCGATCGTGGCCGACTATGCGCTGGCCGCGCGATTACTGCCCCACAAAGCCGTCTTGCACATCCACGAGATCCCCGAAGGCGCCATGCGCAGGATACTCGTCGGCCTGATGCACTGGAGCCATGCGGATCTGATCTTCAACTCGCGCGCGACGCGAGCCGCTTTCGGCGACCCCAAGGCCGCGCGCGCGCATGTCGTCTACAACGGCGTTGCCGGGCCGGCGGCGGTCGAACCAATGACGTATGACGGCAAGCGACCATTGCGGGTGCTGCTGCTCGGCCGCATCAACCGGATCAAGGGGCAGGAGGTCCTGCTGGAGGCGATCGCCTCGATGCCGGCAGAACTCCAGGCGAGGGTCGAGGTGCGGCTGGTCGGCGGCGCCTTCGAAAGCACCGAGCGCGAGCGTGCGCTTGCCGAACTGGTCGAAACGATGGGGCTTGCCGGGCGCGTCGGAGTCCTGCCTTTCATTCCCGATCCCTCGGAGCATTATCGCTGGGCCGACATCGTCACCGTGCCGTCGCGGCGTCCGGAATCGCTGGGCCGCGTCGCCATCGAGGCGATGGCTTATGGCCGGCCGCCGCTTGTGTCGGCGATCGGCGGGCTGGTGGAAGTGGTCAGCGACGGGCAGACCGGCTGGCATGTTCCGCCCGGCGACGCAGTAGCTCTTGGCGCGAAATTGCAGGAGATCATCCTCGCCCCTGAGGCCTGGCGCGGGTTTGTCGCTGCCGGGCGCGCGCGCTATGAGGC
>NZ_RZPI01000499.1:0-4300 GCF_003998715.1 Mesorhizobium sp. M7A.F.Ca.CA.002.15.2.1 | reverse complement strand
TGCGGCGATTGCCGACCAGTTCGCCGCCATCAAGGGCGGTGTGGTCGAGGTGGCGCCCTATGCGCATTCGGAGCGCATGCCGGAGATCGATCCGGAGATCTACAACGGCACCAACCGGATGAAGGTCTATGTCTTCGCCAACGACAAACGGGCGCAGGCCCTGCTGCTGGCGGTCTACGACAATCTCGGCAAGGGCGCCTCGGGTGCCGCCGTCCAGAACATGGATCTGATGCTCGGCCTCTGATGGACACGCCAGCCTTTCCGGCGCGCTGGAAAGTCAGCGCGCCCGAACTCGTTGCCGAGACCTTTTCGAGCCGCATCTGGAAGGTTTTGCGCGAAGACGGATCGCCGGCGATCGTCAAGGCGCTGAAGCCTTTCGATGACGTCGCCGACGAGTTGCGCGGAGAGCACTATCTCGCCTGGCGGCGCGGCGAAGGCGCGGTGCGTCTGCTCGGCCGCGACGGCCACAGCATGCTGCTCGAATATGCCGGTGAAACCCTGCTGCAGCAGGTTCTCGACGAACAGGGCGACTTTGCCGCGACCGCAATCGCGGCGGAGCTGATGGCAAAACTGTTTTCACGGGGGAAAGCCCCCTACCCGCCCGAGCTTCAGCCGCTCCGGGAACGCTTCGCCAGCCTGTTCGACAAGGCGAATACCGATCGCGACGCCGGCCTTGACAGCCTCTATGTCGAGGCAGCCGTCATCGCCGAGCGGCTGCTGGCCGATCCGCACGACATCAGGCCCCTGCATGGCGATCTGCATCACGAAAACATCCTGCACGGGCCGCGCGGCTGGCTGGCGATCGATCCGAAGGGCGTGCTCGGCGATCCCGGCTTCGACGCGGCGAACATGTTCTACAACCCGCTCGACCGGGACGATCTCTGCCTCGATCCGAAGCGGATCGCTGATATGGCCGAGATCTTTGCCAGAACACTGAGCCAGACACCGACCGCTATCCTCGATCATGCCATTGCCTATGGATGCCTGTCGGCGTCCTGGCATCACGAGGACGACAATGCGGTCGAGGAGAATCGCGAATTGTCGATCGTCAAGGCGATCCGGGCGGTGCGGGCAAGCTTCTGATCCGACCCAGTAGATCGGCTCGGGATCAGCCCCTGAGCGCTATTCCCGTCGGCAAGGGATAGGCGCCCTTGGTGCCGCGCCAATGGGCTGCTGCAAAGCCCAGCACGATCAGCGCAAATCCCTGATGGGTCAGCGCCATATGCAACGGCACATGCATGAGCAGCGTGCCGACGCCGATCGAGGCCTGCACCAGCACCAGTAGAAACAGCAGCGTCGCGCGGCGCGCATGCGTCGAGCCTGGCAGCCGCCGGCGCGTGGCGATCATGTGCCACAAGGCCACGACGAATACCGTGTAAGCGCCAAGCCGATGGACGAACTGCACCGTCTTCGGGCTCTCGAAGAAGTTGCGCCATGCCGGCTCGAGGATCAGCAGATCGCCGGGAATGATCTTGCCGTCCATCAGCGGCCAGGTGTTGTAGCTCAGACCCGCATCGAGCCCGGCGACCAGGCCGCCGAGATAGATCTGGATCAGCGCCAGCAGCACGATGAAGCCGGCCAGCCTCTGCGTCGACCTATCGGCGGCAGGCTCGGAATGCGGCGCCAACCCGCGCGCGACCACCATGGTGGCGGTGAAGATCAGTGCGGCAAGGGTCAGGTGGGTCGCCAGGCGGTACTGGCTGACGGAGACCCGGTCGACCAGGCCAGAGGCCACCATCCACCAGCCGATGGCGCCTTGCAGGCCGCCAAGCAGCAGAATGCCCACGAGTTTCCGACCCAGGCCGCGCTCGATGCGGCGCGTTGCCCAGAAAAACAGCAGCGGCAAGGCGAAGACCAGGCCGACGCTGCGCGCCAGGATGCGATGCGCCCATTCCCACCAGAAGATCGATTTGAACGCTTCGATGCCCATGCCCTTGTTGAGCTCGGCATATTGCGGGATCTGCTGGTAGAGCTGGAATTCCTCTTGCCACTCGGCATCGTTGAGCGGCGGGATCACGCCATGGATCGGCTTCCACTGCGTAATCGACAGGCCGGAATCGGTGAGCCTGGTGGCGCCGCCGACCAGCACCAGCGCAAACAGCACCAGAAGCACCACATAGAGCCAGGCGCGCAGCAGCGCCCGGTTATGCAGGTCGCGGTCGCGGGCGACGTATGGCGCGGCAGCTGATATGGCAGCCATGATCTTGTCCCGGCAGGTTGATTTGGCGGATTGGTGGACCATCGCACCCGTGCTGGCAAGACCATCCGGCGCGGCACGCCGTCGCGCCGCGTCTCACCGGTTGCGCAGTCTCGCCTCAAGGCCTATGCGAGGCCGTTACCCCTTGAGCCTGCCAGGCCGCCTGTGCAAATTCCGGCATGCTCGATCAGGAGACCAACCATGCCCCTGCGCCTGAAAAAGCTGATCGGAATGTTTCTGCTGGTGGCGCTGGTCATCATCTATGCGCTGGTCGCATCGATCTTCGCGGTCGCCCGGCTGTCGGAGTCGGGTCCGTGGGTGCATTTCCTGTTCTTCCTGCTCAGCGGCCTGGTCTGGGTGCTGCCGGCAATGGGCATCATCAAATGGCTGATGCTGGAGCCGAGGGCCAAGCGCTAGGCGAAACCGCCAGCGTCAGATGGTGACGACCATCTTGCCGGCATTGGCGAGCGGCGTCGTCACGCCCGACAGCATGGTGCGAATATGGGCGAGGCTCTGATAGCGGCCGTTGACGGAAATCCGCGGCAAAGCCTGCAGGAACCCGGCATGTTCGGCGCGCAGCACGCCGTGGCGCGTCGTCACGGCAGAGGTGTAGCCTGCGTCACGGGCAAAGCCGACTTCGCGACAGCCTACGGCACTCGCATAGCCATAGGGGTAAGCGAAATGGCGGGGCTCTTCGCCCAGTTCGGCCAGCAACATGGCGCGCACGGCGCCGATCTCGTGCCGGGCATCGGCTTCGGAGAGCCGCTTCAGATTGCTGTGGTTGATCGTATGGGCGCCGATCGTCACCAGCGGATGCGCGGCGATGCGGCGGATTTCGTCCCAGTTCATCAATGTGCGCAGGCGCGGACCGTCGGCGTCGATGCCATTTGCGCGAGCCAGATCGCGCAACACCGCCTGCAGGTCCTTCTCGCGGATTTCGGAGGTGAGATAGGCGTGCAGGCGTGCATTGGCCTGCAGCTTCTTCGCGGGGGTCGAGCAATCGATCGTCAGCGGACCCTTCGGCCGCGTCAGCGTCAAGGTATCGCGCGCGTTGACGATGTCCTCGACAACGTCCCACCACAGGTCGGCTGTGCCGTTGATCAGCCCGGGCGCGACATAGATGGTGATCGGCGCGCCGTGCTTCTCCAGCACCGGCAGCGCCTCGACCATATTGTCGCGATAGGCATCGTCGGCGGTGATCGTGGCAAACTGACCGCCTTTGCCGCCCGCCTTGATGCGCTCGACGGCTTCGTCCATGGAGACGAAGGCATAGCCATGCGCCTTCATGTCGGCGATCATGGCATCGAGGAACCCGGGCGCGATATTCAGATGCCGGTTGACGCCGTCCGGCTTTTCCGGCGTCGCGGTAACACGGTGCAGCATCAGGATGGCGCCAATGCCGCCGATGAACGGCTTGGCCAGCGGTGCAAGGCCGGTATAGCGGGCGACGTTCAGCGCCAGTTTCCGGATTGCCTCCCCGCCGTCGATCATTCATTCACCTTTTGCGCCTAGGCTGATCCAAGCACGGAATGCGCCTATGCGAACCCCCAAATCGCGACCAATACGCCCTAAGGATTGAGGTATGGTTGACGCAACTGCGTCATTTGACGGCAATCGGCTTGCGGCAACCGAGGCATCGTCGCGCGCCTTGCCACGGGACCGTGCCGGCCTGTCGATCTCGGTGGCGTCCACGGACGGACTGGCGGCCTATGCCGAGTTCTGCCGCTCGGCTCTGTTTGGTCCGGCGCAGAGTGCTGCCTGGATCCTGAACTGGGCGGCCGAGACACGACCGGACCTGCTCGTCGCGACGCTGAGTGCCGAGGGCAAACCGGTTTTTTCGCTGGCGCTGGAGGTTGCCTCGAAGGGGCCGTTCCGGATCGCCCGCTTCATGGGTGGGCGCCACGCCAACGGCAACTTCGTCGCCGCGGACCCGAACTGGCTGGCCAAGGTGGATATGCCGGCCCTCCGATCGGTGCTGGCGGCCATCGCCGAGGCACGCCCGGACATCGATCTGGTCGCGCTCGAGCGGTTGCTGCCCGATCTCGACGGCCAGCGACAGATTGGGGCTGGAAAAATGGTCAAGCGATGCGAGCGGATTGGCGA
>NZ_RZPI01000498.1:0-4325 GCF_003998715.1 Mesorhizobium sp. M7A.F.Ca.CA.002.15.2.1 | reverse complement strand
CCCAGCGAGACCAAAAAATATGGCATCGTTGGCCGTGGCGCCGAGATCGGCGGCGGTTTCGAGGTGACGGCCATGGTCGAGAAGCCGGCGCCGGCCAATGCGCCTTCGAATTTCTACATCAACGGCCGCTACATCCTGCAGCCGGAGATTTTCGCGCTCCTGGGCAATCAGCAGCGCGGCGCCGGCAACGAGATTCAACTGACGGATGCCATGGTTCGTCTGTCGAAGGATCAGCCGTTCTTCGCCCAGCCTTTCCTCGGCCGCATGTTCGACTGTGGTTCCAAGGAAGGGTTCATCCAGGCCAACATCGCCTTCGCGCTGGCGCGCGACGACATGAAGGGTCCGGTTTTCGAGATGCTTCAGGAGTTCGTCCGGTCGCATGAACGCCAGGAAGAAGCCGCATAATGCCCATCTTTCGGGAGTATCGTCGGATGGCCGGCGAAGAGGGGCCGGCAGGTTCTCTCCGTCTGGCACGACGCTTGCATTGCTCTGGCGATGCTCCCGATCTTCGAGGCGCCTGCAAGCCAAGGCATGATCCCTGAAAGTGGGTCCCGGTTTCCGGAAAAGATCATGTTGAAACAGTAAGATAGAGCCAATTGCGATCAATCGGAATAGGACCGGCTCTAGAATTGGACCGAAGATGAATTATGCCAACTTTCCTCTCGACAAGAGGATGCCATTGCCGAATTCGGACGCAGGAGACGGCGAAGACTTCATCGATATCGAGCGGCTGCTTGGCATGGCCGCACGGCAGGCCAAGGTGGTTGCCGTGTGTGCCGTCATCGGTCTCTTCCTGGGCCTGCTCTATTTGCAGACAACGCCGCCCAAATATCAGTCGATCGCCAGCGTGCTGATCGACGAGGGCTTGAACAAGATCGTCGACGACATTTCGGCGACGTCGACAACCATGCAGACCGATTCCGCCATCCTGAGCCAGATCGAGATCCTGACCTCGACGCGGCTTGCCGCCGTGGTCGTCGACAAGCTGAAGCTCGACCAGAACGACACGTTCATGAATCCGCCCCAGTCGGCGCTTGCCCAAGGCATAGGCCTCATCCGCGGCCTGATCCAGTATGTCCGCCCCAGCTCTTCCATGCCGGGTGGCGCTGACTTCAGCAAGCTCGACCCGGCCGCCCGCGATGCGCTGATCGCCACGTCGCGCCGCGACTACGCGATCCTCAAGCTGCAGAACGAGATCCGGGCGGAACGCGTCGGCCGAAGCTACGTCATCGCGCTCGGCTATCAGGCGACGGATCCGGCCTTGGCAAACGCCATCACCAAGGCCTATGCCGATGCCTATCTCGCCGATCAGCTCGATGCCAGCTTCGATGCCACCGAGCGGGCTGCGGTCTGGCTGCAGGGCCGGTTGACGGAGTTGCGCCAGAGCTCGCAGGCAGCTTCGCTCGCGGTTGAGAAATTCAGGGCCGAACATGGGCTGGCCGCCAACAGCGATGGCCAGCTGATGAGCGACAAGCAGCTTTCCGACCTCAACGCCCAGCTTATCGTGGCGCAGGCCGACACCGCACGCGCCAGCGCCCGCTACCAGCAGTACAAGGCCATCGTCGACAGCGGCTCCGAAAACGCTTTCAAGGATGCCGCCATATCGAGCGACCAGCCAAGCAGCTCGGTCATATCGGCGCTCAAGACCCGCTACCTCACAGTGGCCAAGCGGCTGCAGGACGTCGAGGCGAATTTCGGCCCCGAGCACCCGCAGGCGGTGGCTCTCTCCAAGGAGAAGGCCGACATATCGACGCAGATTTTCGGCGAGCTGAAGCAGCTGACCGAAAGCTATCGCAACGAATATGAGGTGGCGCAGGCACGCGAGACCGCGCTCAGGGCCAACGTCGCGGCCGCGCAAGGCAAGAGTTCCGTCGACAACCAGACGCAAGTCAAGCTGCGTGAACTCGATCAGCAGGCGACGGCGCTCACCACGCTCTATCAGACATTCCTGGGTCGTTACGAGGAAGCCGCGCAGCAGCAGTCCTTCCCGGTCGGCAAGATCCGCATCATCTCCGACGCGTCGATGCCGATGACGGCCTCAAGCCCGCGCACCATCGTCGTGCTCGGACTTTCGCTGGTGCTTGGCCTGCTGATGGGCGCCGGCTTTGGTGGCCTGAACGAGTTCAACGAACGCTTCTTCAGGACCGGCGAGGACGTGCGCGACCGCGTCAACCTGAAATTCCTCGGCTACCTGCCGACGATCGGCGGCAAGCTCGGCAAGGAAGAAAAGCCGGGCGAGACCCAGGTGGACGCCAAGACCACCCAATCGCTGTCTTCAGCCGAAAAGCGGGCGCGCATGCGGGTCAGCATCGATTCTCCAGCCTCGATGTTCTCCGAAACGCTGCGCAGCGCCAAGATCGCCTTCGACGTCGTGATGGAAGGGCAAGGCAGCCGCGTCATCGGCATCATCTCGGTGCTTCCCGGCGAGGGCAAGTCGACGGTCGCGGCAAATCTCGCCGGCTTGCTTGCCGCCAATGGCTCCAAGACGCTGCTGATCGACGGCGACTTGCGCAATCCCGGCCTCAGCCGAGGCCTTGGCATGGAAACCGAGCAGGGCTTGATGGAAGCGGTGGTCGGCGGCCAGACCTGGCAGTCCGTCGGCAAGATCGACAGGCAGACGAAGCTGGCGATCATCCCGGCGGTGCTGCGCGGTCACTTCTCGCATACCAGCGAACTTCTCTCCTCGGCCGGCATGCGGCGCTTCATCGAGAACGCCAAGGAGACGTTCGAATACATCGTCGTCGATCTGCCGCCGCTCGGACCGGTGGTCGACGCCAAGGCCTTCGCGCCATTGGTCGACGGTTTTGTACTGGTCACCGAGTGGGGGCGCACCCCGCGCGCGATGGTCAGGTCGATGCTGGAATCCGAACCCTATGTCGCCAACAAGATCGTCGGCGCGGTGCTGAACAAGGTCGATTTGAAGAAACTGGCCAAATACGGCTCGTTCGGCGGTTCGGAAAAATTCTTCGATAAATATTCGAGCTACTATCTGGAAAAGTCGGAAGTGCGCGGCAAGGCGCCGGTCTGACGTCGACCTTTGCGCGAGTGGGTCCACTCTGAAGTGTATCGATCTTCAGGCCAGCACACCTGAATATCGTTGCGCGTCAGGAGAAGATCAGCCTGCCTTGCTTGTCGGCGATCCTGACGGCGGTCAGGCGTCCGCTCTGGAAGGCGGCCGTGTCGATGCCGAGCCGGCGCCCTTCGAGCTTCGGGACATCCACCGGCGTATGCCCGTGCACCACCCAGCGGTCGAGCAGGTGCGTTGCCTCGAAGAAGTCCGAACGGATGTTGATCAGGTCATGGTCGGTTTGCGCCGCAAGGTCGACGCCGGGCCTGATGCCGGCGTGGACAAACACGAACTTCCGCGAACGGACCATGATCGGCAGCCCGCGCAGGAAGCTGACGTGATCGTCCGGAATGATCTCCCTTATGCGCCGGTCGATCTGCGCGCTGCTCCCGTAGAGGCTGGTGAGGCGCGCCGGATCGATGCCATAGGAAAACAGGGTTTGCAGGCCGCCCGTCGCCAGCCAGGGTTCGCGGGACAGATTTCCGTCGAGATAGTTCAGCATTGCCACTTCGTGGTTGCCCGCAAGACAAATGCGCTGAAATCCTTTCGGCGGCGGCGCCAGGAGGTGATCGAGCACCCGCGCCGACTGAAACCCCCGGTCGATGTAGTCGCCAAGCATGACGATGATCTTGCGGCTCTGGAAGCGCAGCGAATCGAGCAGGATCTTCTGCTCCAGCGCGCGGAGTTCCTTGTAGCAGCCATGCACGTCGCCGATCGCATAGACGACAGCGTCCTGCATATCGATATCGAGGCGCGGACGCGCCGCGATGCGGGGTTTTCGCTGGAACAGGGTCACGTGCCGGGCGTCTCGAGGCAAGCTCTCATGCCGAAGGCATAAGTGCCTGTTATCATGCCCGAAACGAAGAATTCCGCAATCGTGGAAAATGCAGCTGCGCCGGGTCGGCACCGCCAATGCATGTCGCTCGGAAGTGAGCTCCGTTTTGGGAGAGCGATCCGTGGAACAAAGGCCTGGGGTGGGCCTGAATCCGCTCAGGCGCGACATGCTTTAGGTCGGCGGCCGGGCCGGTCTGCCGGACCGTCGTCAGGCTGCCTTAAGCCGATAACGGAAAACGGTATGGTCGAGCAGCAGCCGGATGCGTGGTTCGGCCTCGGTCGCCACTAGCCAGCTTGCCGCGATCATCGTCGCGCCGACGACCGCCATCGAGAACAGATGCGGCAGACCGGCGCGGACCAGGATGCCGAGCAGGGCCGCGCCGACGACATCGTGCAGCAGGTAGAGCGGATAGGTCATCAGCCC
>NZ_RZPI01000497.1:0-4342 GCF_003998715.1 Mesorhizobium sp. M7A.F.Ca.CA.002.15.2.1 | reverse complement strand
GTCGCCTCGAAATCCGCTTCTGTCTCGCCGGGAAAGCCGACGATGAAGTCGCCGGAAAGCGCGATGTCAGGCCGGGCAGTGCGGATACGGTCGAGCAGCGCCAGATAATCCCTCGCCGTGTGCCGGCGATTCATCGCCTTGAGGATGCGGTCGGAGCCCGATTGCACCGGCAGATGCAGATAGGGCATCAACGCCGGCAGATCGCGATGGGCCGCTATCAACTCGTCATCCATGTCGCGCGGGTGGCTGGTGGTGTAGCGCAGACGCGCCAGCCCGGGGATTTCGGCCAGCCTGAACAGCAGGCGGCCAAGGCCCCACTCGTGGCCGTTCTCGCCCTGGCCATGCCAGGCATTGACGTTCTGGCCAAGCAGCGTCACTTCGCGCACCCCGGCTTCAGCCAGGCGCTCAGCCTCCGCGACAATCTGCGCCACCGGCCGGGAAACTTCGGAGCCTCTGGTATAGGGCACGACGCAGAAGGTGCAGAACTTGTCGCAGCCTTCCTGCACGGTGAGGAAGGCGGTGACGCCGCGCTTGATGACCTCGGCGCGCTTGGACTGCGGCAGATGCTCGAACTTGTCCTCGATGGCGTAGTCGGTCTCGACGATCTTTTCGCCGCCGCGCACCCGCGCCAGCACGTCGGGGAGCCGGTGATAAGTCTGCGGGCCGATGACCAGGTCGACGGCCGGCGAACGGCGGATGATCTCGGCGCCTTCGGCCTGCGCCACGCAGCCGGCGACGCCGACCAGCATCTCGCGGCCGGCCAGGGCACGCTCGGCTTTCATGTCGCGGATACGGCCGAGCTCGGAATAGACCTTTTCGGCCGCCTTCTCCCTGATATGACAGGTGTTCAGCAGCACCAGGTCCGCCTCGCCAATGGCATCGGTCGCGGAATAGCCGTCGGCAGCCAGCGCATCGGCCATACGCTGCGAATCATAGACGTTCATCTGGCAGCCATAGGTCTTGATGAAGACTTTTTTCGCTGCCGTGGAAAGCACTGCCGGCTGTCCAGCCATAGTGCCGATGTCGTCGCTTTCTATCGTGTTCAAGTCCATAAGGCGGCTTCTAACGCCTTTCCGTGACAAAAAACAGACGATTCTCGGCCCGCGCCAGCAAGGGCATGCCGGGGCTAGCGGCTCGGCCGCGGGTCGGCAAGCGCCGCCTGCATCATCTCACGCACCTGGCTTTCCATCAGTTTCGACGTCTCCTTGCGGTTCGAACCCTTGGAAAAGGCGATTGCCTCGCCGAAATGCACCTCGACGTCGAGCGCGCCCTCCGCCAGCAATACCTTGAGATGCGGCATCAAATCCTCATCGCCGATCCAGGCGGCAAGCGGGCGATGCCGGCGGCCGAGCGGCACGCCGTGCAGACGCGTATAGGCGATCGCCACCGGCTGGATGAACACCTGTTCCGCCGCGCCTTCCGAAATCGCCATCGAGGCGGCGCCGAACAGCGTGCTCTTGAACGGCAGGACCATATTGCCGTCGCCGGTCGAGCCCTCGGCAAACAGCACCATCGCATCGCCCTTGGCCATGCGGCTGGCAATCTCGCTTGCCTGGTCGCCCGACGAACGCTTGCGCTCGCGCTCGATGAACACGGTACGCTGCAGCTTCGAAAGCATGCCGATCAGCGGCCAGCCTTCCATATCAGCCCTGGCGATGAATTTTACGTCGGCAAAAGAGCCGAGCACCATGATGTCGGTCCAGGAGATGTGATTGGACGCAACCAGCAGCGGGCGCTTGTCGGACAGCGTCCCCTTGACATGGATGCGCATGCCGAGCGCCCTGATGATCAGCCTGTGCCAGATCTTGAGGATGAAGGTTTCCGGCCACCAGCCGGTCTTCATCGACAGTATCTGTAACGGCACGAGGACCAGCGAACCGGCGACAACGAGGCCCAGCGCCAGGAAAATCCTGATTTTCTTGATCATCGCCCCATCCCGGCCGTCTCGCTAGCGAAGATCGCGGCGCATGACAAGCGCGCCGGTCGGTCCGTGTTCGGCCGACCTGTAGTAATTCGGCCGCTTGCCGACCTCGCGGAAGCCCAGCCGGCGATAAAGCGCGATCGCCGCGACATTAGTCTCGTCGACCTCGAGGAACAGCGCTTCGGCGCGCTGCGCGTGCAGTTCGCGCAACACCGCGTCCATCAATTGCCAGCCCAACCCCTGCCGGCGATGCGATCGCGCCACCGCGACGGTCAGGATCTCGCCCTCGCCTGCCGCAAGCCGCGCCAGCACGAAGCCGACGGGCGGCTTGGAGCCCTGTCCGGTTTCGCGCGCGGCATAGCCGAACACGGTGTCCTGTTCGAGCAAGGCGGCAAATTCGCCATCGGTCCAGGGGCGGACAAAGTCCTCGCGATGCAGCAGCGAGACCGCCGGACTGTCGGCGATCCTCAGCGGCTCGAGCGCATAGTCCCGGCGGCGTGATTGGAGAAAAGGTATGCGCATCTAATTTTTGTTTTCTTGTTTGACCATGATCTCTGGACAAACGGGAACCGTTGTCCGTGAAAACCGGCTTCCACTTTTCGGGATCATGGTCTGATCCTTGAAAGAATGAACCCGGCCTGCGGCTTGGCGTCGGCGCCGCGCAGATAGAGTGGTTTCGGCCGTTCGCCCGCGCCCTTGGCGGCAGCCAGGCGGGCGTAGGTGACAATGTCGGCGGTGGCCGTCCGAGGGCCGACATCGAATTCGCGCCCGGCCGATGCGCTGATGAGCGCTGCAGCGGTGCCGGCAAGCACCAGAGACGTTGCCTTCGCCATTGCCACCACGTCGGCCAGCGTGGCCACGGCCGGACCGTAAGTCAAGACTAACCTTTCGTCGTAAAAAGCCGCGTGGATCTCCTCACGGCCGGCATCCAGCGCCGCCAGCACGGCGCGACCGGGAAATGCCGTCGCTGCTTCGGCAGCCAGCGCCTCCAGTGTCGTCACTCCGATTGCCGGTATCTTCAGCGCCAGCGCCAGGCCACGCGCGGTCGAGACGCCGACCCGCAGACCGGTGAAGGAACCGGGGCCGACAGACACGGCAATGGCGCCAAGACCTGCATAGTCGGTTGCGCCTGCCTCCAGCGCTTCGGCGATGACCGCCATCAGCTGCTCGGCATGGCCCTTGCCGAGATCGAGCACCGAGCGGCCGAGCTCCCGCTTCGCCGTCGCGTCATAGACGCTAGCGGCGCAGAGGTTGGCGGCACAGTCGATGGCAAGCAATTTCATGAAGCAACCGGTTCGAAAGACAATTCCCTGTGCCCGCCACGGCCCGCCACCGCAAGGGGATAGTGCATAATTCGTTAAGCGGCTTCGCTTGTGGCCTATGCGGCCTGCTCGATGCGCAGCATGTGGTTGTCCCAGACATAGTCCGGTTCGGAGCGTGTCGCACCACTGCCCTCGACGATCTCGCCAGCGCCGGTGGTGGCCATGAAGCCGGTTCCATCGGGAGCCACGCCGCAGACCTCGACCAGCGCGCTGTTCGCGACGACCCGTCCGCTGGCCGCATCGAGCACGACAAGCGAGTTGCCTTCCGGCGAGGAGACCGCGACCGTGCCGGCAGCCGGATTGGCGGCGACCGAGCCTATGTAGTTGCGGAAGCCGGACAAAACGTCCTGCGGCATGTCGAGCAGTTGCAATTCCTTGCCGCGCACCGCGCGGCCGACCAGCAGCGGACGATCGGTGCCCGGGCCCCTGTACTGGCAACCGAACCAGACCGTGCCGGACGGATCGGTGTCCATGTGGCGGATCGACAGCTGATGCAGTGCGGCCGGCAATTCGTGCTTCTCGATGAGGTCGCCGGTGACGCGGTCTATCAGCACGTAGGACGGCTTCATGGTCGCAATGTTGAGCTCGGCGCGGCCGTAATCCGGATGGGTCTCGATGCCGCCATTTGCTACCGCAATCGTCCTGCCATCGCCCAGGAGCAGAAGCTCGTGCGGACCCATTCCATAGGTCGGGAACTCGCCGACACGGCTGAATTTCGCCCGCGCATCGTAGACGCCGACGACGCCGGCGGCGTTGTCGAAGTCGTTTTCGGTGGCATAGAGCAGCGCACCGTCGGCCGAAAACACGCCATGGCCGAAGAAATGCCGGCCGGCGATGCTGGCGATGGTCAGCGGCGCATCACGGCCCGAATGGTCGAAAACCACGGCAAAGGTGCCGGGTTGCCGCGCGAAGACCACCGAGCGTTTCGATATGGGATCGAAGGTGACATCGTGGCCGCGATCGGGCAGATCGATCGCATGCAGGACTTTGCCGGCCTCGGACAGGACGGCAGCGCCAAAGCTGCCGTCGCGTTTGACGAAAGCGGTGGCGAAGACGGCGTCGGTCGAAAGCGTCGTTGCCCAGGCCGATGGCGCCATCG
>NZ_RZPI01000496.1:0-4348 GCF_003998715.1 Mesorhizobium sp. M7A.F.Ca.CA.002.15.2.1 | reverse complement strand
GTCGTTGCTGAACAGCCGCGACTCGTCCAGCGAAAAGCACAGCCCGTTCGGCTGCCCGAAATCGTCGGCCAGCAATGTCAGCCGGGCGCCGTCGCCATCGATGCGGTAGACGCCCTGGAACGGCAGCTCCTGCGGGCGTGGCACGCCATAGAACTCCCTCCGGCCATAGCCCGGATCGGTGAAGTAGATCGATCCGCCGGTGGCAACGACGATATCGTTCGGGCTGTTGAGCTGCTTGCCCTGATGATGCGTGGCCAGCACGGTCACGCTGCCGTTGGGCTCGGCGCGGGTCACGCGGCTCGTTGCGTGCTCGCAGGTGACCAGCCGCCCCTGGCGGTCCAGCGTGTTGCCATTGGCCTTATGGCTCGGCTCGCGGAACAGCTCGATCTCGCCCTCGGCACTGCAGCGATACATCCGGCTTTCCGGAATGTCGGAGAAGACCAGCCATTTCTCATAGGGATGCCAGACCGGCCCTTCGAGGAAGCCGAAGCCGCTCGCCAGCGTTTCGATCGGCGCATCGCCGACGACATCGTCGAAACCGGAATGGCGCGCACGCGCCGGCACCGACATCATCGGCTCCCGGCGCGAACAGCCGTGCTACTCCGCATGGTGACGAATGGCATGAGCGCTTCCCGATACAGTCTTCTTGTTGGGGCAGAGCGTAGGCGCGGTCCCGACGAGCCGATACGGGTCAAAGCGCACGGGCGACTGTGCATTTGCACAGTCGCCCGTGCCTATCGAGCGTAGAATACCGGCGACGTCAGATCAGGGCCGGCGAACACTTCGCAAAAGCGCGGTCAAGGTTGCGCTCGCGCACGCCACCGCCACAAGCACGACCACGCCAGCAGCATTGGACTCCTGTTGTGTTCGAGCTGAGCCGTGCTGCACGGACAAAGGGCTGTGAACCAACCTCTTCAGATCGGACCGGCTGCCGTGGCGAACGGAATAGGCGCGCGTGAACTCGGCGCCGAGGAGGAAAATCTCCGACGAGTAGTAAACCCAGAGCAAAATCACGAGCAGTCCGCCGGCGGCGCCGTACGACGACGCAATCGCGCTGGTGCCGATATACCAGCCGATAAGCGATTTTCCCAATGTGAACAGGGCCGCGGTTCCGACAGCGCCGATTCCCACATCGCGCCATTCCAGGGTTCGATCGGGCAAAACCTTGTAAATGGCGGCAAACATCACGGCGATAAGCACAAACGAAACGACGCCGTTGATCCCGCTGAGTATGATCGTTCCGAACGGCAGATGGGCGTTGATGAAAGCGCCCAGTGCCGAAATCGCAGCGCTTGCGATGAGAGAGACCAGCAACAGGAACCCGAGTGCGGCCACCAACCCCAGACTGGCGGCCCGTGCCCTCACCAGACGCGACAGGGAATTGCCTTGCGGTTCGATCTTCCAGATTGTGTTCAACGACTGCTGCATTTCGCCGAAGACGCCAGAAGCGGCTACCAGCAAGGTGACCAGCCCTATGATCGCGGCCCAGGTGCCGTACAGCCTGCCGGATGCACTTTCCAGCGCAGTCTTGAGGAGATCGGCGCTTTCCGGTCCCATCAGCCCTGATATCTGCGCGGACAAGGCCAATTGTGCGGCATCGTGGCCGAAGACGAGACCAGCAATCGCAACCACGATCAGCAAGATCGGCGCCAGCGAGGTGGCGGCATAAAAGGCCATCGCCGCACCATGGCTGAGCGCATTGTCGTCGATGAAACCGACGACGCTTTCGCGCACCAGGTGCCATGAATCTGCAAATGAGGGTCGCACTTCGGATCCGCAGGCGTTGAGTTGGCGTTCACTAGCAATGCGCCGGACCTTCCGATGTTCCGGCTTGTGGCCGCCGCTGTTTCAGTGCTCCGCCAGCCAGGCGTCGAGCCGGTCCTGTTCGCGACGCAGTGCGTCGATGTTGATCAGGCCGCGCGCCATGGCGAGATAGATCGCCCGCGTCCGCGAGTTGAACACGGAAGCATCGCCGGTGCCGTCCTCCGCCGGCACGATGCCGAGCTTGTCGTAGCAGTGCTTGATGCGGCTCTGCGCACCACGGATCGACAGGCCGCGACGTGCCGCGATCGCCCGGTCGGTCAGGCCGAGCGCGATGTCGATCAGGCTTTCATATTCGCCGTCGGTGATGCCCTCGAACTTGTCCTGAACGCGATGCTGGATGCCGCGGATCTCGCGGTCGATGATGCAGTGGCCTTCGCGGAAAACCCCGCGCAGGGCGGACCGCATGCCTTCCTCCGTCGCCGATTTCAGCACATAGCCGTAGACAGAGCCGGGCGGGACGATGCGCGCCACGCCGCGCACATAGGCTTCGTCGGCGAAATTCGACCAGAACAGGATGTGCGTGCCGGCGCGGCGGTTCCAGATCGCCCTGGCAACTTCGATTCCCGTCGCCTTCGGCATCTGCAAATCGAGCACGACATGCAGTGGCTCGCGCTCAGTCGCCAGGTTGATGGCGTCCTCGCCGTCGCTCGCTTCGATCACCTCGACGTCACCGGGCCACAATTGCTCCACCGTCCGCCGCGCGAAGCTACGGTGCAGCCCGTCATTCTCGGCGATCATCACAAGCATCACATGGCCTCCGATACGGCGAGTTCGCCAGGCATTGTTGCAGCCGCCGCCAGTTCCCGTAATGGCTGGCGGTCGATCTCGACGACGACACGGGTGCCGCCGTTCTTGCGGCCGGCCTGGCCGATGCGCAGCCGCGCCCCGATAAGGGCTGCCCGCGTGTGCATATGGCCGATGCCGCCATACGCGGCCGGGTCAACGGCGCCGCAGCCCTGGCCGTCATCCGTCACGATCACCCGCAGCACGCTCGCGGTCGACGCCAGCAGCACGTCGATGCGGTGCGGCGCGGCATGGCGAACGGCATTGTTGATCGCTTCCTGCACGATCCGGTAGAGCGCGGTCCGCACTGGCTCCGACAGGCTGTCGGCGCCGCCGTCGCTGGTGTCGGCGATGCGCACGGCGATCGGCGGCTTGGCCCTGGCGACGCTGCGGTTGAGATGCGCCTCGACCGCATCGCGCAGGCCGAACAGTTCAAGCACGCTCGGCCGGATGTCGTCGACGATGTGGCGCAGTTCCGTCAGGCAGCCGGCGACCTCCTTCTCGAGATCGGCAAGCTGTGCTGCCCGCGCCACGCCCTGGCCGCGAAGTGCCGAGAGCTGGCGCGCGATGCGGGCGAGATCGGCAAGCGTCTGGTCGTGCAGGTCCATGGCCATGCGCCGGCGTTCGCGCTCCATGCCTTCGGTCAATTGCGAGGCGCCGACGCGCAGCAGCTCGACGCGATTTCGCGCCTCGCTCTCGGCCAGCATGGCGCGGCGCGCCTCCTCGGTCTGGATCAGCGCGAAGATGTAGGGCGCGATCAGGTCGGCGCATTGCTGCGCGACCGCGACGTCGGCAAGCGTGTAGCAGTCGACCTCGTGCCGGCTGATGTTGAGCGCGCCGATGATGCCGCCGCGCGCCCTGAGCGGCACGACGATGCGGCTGCGCAGCCTGGCGGCGAAGATCGGACCATCGATAGCGGTGGCGAAATGGAACCGCTCGTCGCTCAGCGCGTCGTCGGCGAGCAGATAGGGGACTTCGCCCCACAGCACCGAGCGGATCGGGCTGACTTCGGTCGGCAGCGGATGCTGGGCAAGCTCGCTCCAGCTGGTGTGGAAGCCGGCTTCGTAACAGGCGTGCCGGCGCCCATCATGCGACAGCACCGCCAGATCCATGTGGTCGTGCGGGATGAGCGAGCCGATCTCGATGGCTGTCGCGCGGAACGCCGTGCCGGGATCGATATGGCCGGCAAGCGCCCGCGATATCGCCAGCAGCCGGTCGATCAGGACCAGGGACACTTCCGCCATTGCTTTCACGATCCTCCCGTGCCGGGAAATAGTGGACGCATGCCGCCGCCGCTGTCAACGACGGTGCCTTTGGTCATAGGAATTTTTTCTTGACTCGGTGAGCTCAGCTATGGTACATTTTCGTCCATGGTGCTGATTTGCGCCGGTGACCCGCCGCACTGGCGGGTTTTTCATTTGCTGCTCCGTCAGCGCAGACGAAAGCTCCGAAGAAACCCGTTAGCCCTAGTTCGTTGCCCTGCCGTCGGCGCCGATCAACTTGCGGTGCAATGATTGTAAAGGGTTCGCGTCCTGGTCTAGGGAGGAGGCCAGGAGACCGAAACAGAATGCCAGTGACGCAAAACGTTGCTCCGGGCGCCCCGGGAATTCCGGCGCGCTGGACGTCAAGCGCCAAGAGCGGCGTCGGAACGTCGCTTTCGCCGGCCGGCCGGATCTGGTTCACGATCAGCCACGGCATGCTCAACGAAATCTACTATCCGCGCGTCGACAGTGCCTGCACC
>NZ_RZPI01000495.1:0-4353 GCF_003998715.1 Mesorhizobium sp. M7A.F.Ca.CA.002.15.2.1 | reverse complement strand
GTGCTGCGCGCACCGCCGGACCTTTGTCGCCTAGCTTTTCCAGCGTGCCGGCGGCACCGCCGAACTGCACCACCAGCAGACGCCTCGACTGTTCCGACAATCTTTCCTGATGCCGTTGCAGTGGCGCCCGCCACGTCCTGACGCGGTCGGCCGCTTTGATCGGAATGGCTGGCTGCATGCGCGTCATTCCCGTCAGCGCCCTGCCGCCAAACCGCTCTTCGAGCGAGACGAGCCGTATAATGGTCTCGGTCAGGAGCAGGCCGAGATGCTCGACGATGGACTTCAGCCGAAACACCAGGCCGGTATCGATGACATCGTGGCTGGTTGCGCCGAGATGCACTTTGTCGCCATGCGGTTCGCCGACCGCCGCCCTGATCTGGCGTACCAGTTCCGGCACAATGACGCCGTCTTTGGCGACGGCAGCCCGCAGCAAGGCGGTGTCGGGCCGGAATGTGGCAAGTGCGGCCACGATCGCGGCGGCATCATCCTTGGTGATAATCCCGTTTTCAGCTTCCGCTTGCGCCAGCGCCCGCTCGAAGGCAAGCATCGCCTCGATTTCCGCCTCGATGGAAAAATGCCGGTTCGCCTCCTCGTCGCCGAGAAGAGCGGAGAGCAGTGGATGGTCGAAGGGCGATACGGTCATATCCTGCTCCTCCTGACCATCAGCTGTCGAAGAAGACCGTTTCCTTCTCCCGCTGGAGATGGATGTCGAAAACATAAATATCGCCGTTGCGCTCGGCGATCAGCGTCGGCACGCGGACGCGGTGCTCGATGCGCGCCAGGATCGCATCCCCGGCATTGGCCTTTTCCTCATCGGAAAAATACAGCCGTGTGTGCAGGCCGAGATTGATGCCGCGCGCGACGATCCAGAGGGTGATGTGCGGGGCCATCAGGCTTCCGTCCCTGAACGGCACGCGGCCCGGCTTGATCGTCTCGAACGTGCACAGACCGGTGTCCATGTCGGTCGGGCAACGGCCCCAGCCGAAAAAGTTCGGATCGGCCGCGCCGCGCAGTTCAGCCGGCGAATTGTAGAGCCCATCCGCATCTGCCTGCCAGATCTCGATCAGCGCATCCTTGAGCGGCGTGCCGGTACCGTCGAGCACCCGGATGCGCAGGCCGATGCGCTCCCCCTTGGTCTTGTCGTTGACCATGGTCGCACCAAGGTCGGTCGCATAGACGCCGCCGATGCCGCAGAAATTGGGCGTCAGCCCGATATGAACATAAGGTCCGGCGGTCTGCGAGGGGCTTTCCCTGAGCCGGTCGAGCGACTGGGCCATCAATTGCCCTCCAGCCTGTTTTCGAACAGCGACGCGCGGCGCCCGCGCAGCACGATGTCGAACTTGTAGGCGCGCGCGTCGAAGGGGATCGTCGCCTGCATGTCGAGCGTGGCGATCAGCGTTTCGACGGCGGCCTTGTCGGGGATGCCGCGCACGATCGGGCAGTGCCAGATCAGCGGATCACCCTCGAAATACATCTGCGTGATCAGCCGCTGCGCAAAGCCGTGGCCGAAGACCGAGAAATGGATGTGCGAGGGCCGCCAGTCGTTCGGCCCGTTCGGCCAGGGATAGGGGCCGGGCTTGACAGTGCGAAAGGCGTAGCCGCCATCCTCGCCTGTTATGGCGCGCCCGCAGCCGCCAAAGTTCGGGTCGAGCGGCGCCAGATAGCCGTCCTTCTTGTGGCGGTAGCGGCCGCCGGCATTGGCCTGCCAGAATTCGAGCAGCGCGCCGGGTACGCCAACGCCGCGTTCATCGAGCACCCGGCCATGGACGATGATGCGCTCGCCGAGCGCGCTCTCGCCGGGCCTGGCGAAATTGTGGATCAGGTCGGCGTCGAGTTTGCCGAGCATGGCGTGACCGAAGACCGGGCCTGCAATCTCCGACAGCGTGTTGTCGAACGGCAGCGGCGCCTTCTGCGGCGAGCGCAGCACGGAGGTCTTGTAATTCGGTGTCAGAACAGGTGGATGCCAGGTCCGGTCGCGCTGGAAGAAGGCGCCGGTCTCGGGCCTTCGGTTCGAGCCGGACTCAGCGGTCATTCTGGCTTCCGTCCATTTCCGAAAACACGTCCTTGGCAATTCTGAAGGCACGGTTGGCGGCCGGCACGCCGGCATAGATGGCGACATGCAGGAACGCCTCGCAGATATCGTCGCGCGAGGCACCGGTGTTGACGGTGGCGCGCACATGCATAGCAACCTCCTCATCATGGCCGAGTGCGGCCAGCAGCGCCAGCGTGACGATCGAACGCTCACGCCTGGTCAAGCCCGGCCGCGCCCACACGGTTCCCCAGGCGGCCTCGGTGATCAACTCCTGGAAAGGCTGGTCGAAATCGGTGGCGGCGACCTCGGCGCGGTCGACATGGCGGTCACCAAGCACCGAGCGCCGCACCGCGAGGCCGGTGCGATATCTGGTTGCGTTGCCGGGGACTTCATCCATGGGTTTCTGCTCCAGGGGCAAGCGACGCGATAAAGCCGCGGATCAGGGCGGTGAGCGCTTCAGGCTGTTCGACGCAAGGAATGTGTCCAGCGTCGCGGATGATTTCGAAGCGCGCGCCGGGGATCAGCGCGGCCAGCGAGCGGACGAGATCGGGAGGTGTCGAGCCATCCTGGTCGCCGGCGACGCAGAGCGTCGGCACCGCGATGCGGCGTGCAGCATCGGTGAAATCGGCATCGCGAACGGCCGCGCAAGTCCCTACGTAACCTGCAAGCGCTTGCCTCGTCATCATGTTCCAGTAACCGTCGAGCTCGGCCTGACGCGCCGCGTGGAAGGCGGGGGTGAACCACACTTTGAGCACGCCATCGGCAATCGCCTGGATGCCCTTGCTTTCGACGGTCGCGATGCGTGTGTTCCAGCTGTCTGTCGTGCCGATCTTGTGTGCCGTATCGCAAAGGATCAGGCCTTCGACGATTTCAGGCCGCCTGGCATAGAGCCCCTGCGCGATCATGCCGCCGACCGACAGGCCGCACAGCACGACCTTGCTCAAGCCGAAATGATCGATGAGCGCCGAGAGGTCATCGACGTGATCGTCGATCGACCTGATGTCGCCGATGTCGGACAGTCCGTGGCCGCGCTTGTCATACACCAGCAGCGGCATTTCACCATCGAACGTCGAGACAATTTCGTCCCAGATCCGGAAGTCGGTGCCGAGCGAATTGATGAATATGATTGGGCGCGCATTGCCGGTCGCCTTGATGTGGCGATGGTGCAGCGTGATGCCGCCGATGGTGACGAATGGCACGGTTTCGATCCTCCGCCCTCACATTGCACAAGGCGTTTGGTTCGGTAAAATGATATTTTTTGGCGTTTCATTAACTCAGGGGTTATCGAATCCATGTCCGAGAGCCGCATTCGGTTCCGTCACCTGCAGGCATTCCTGGAAGTTGCGCGGCAGGGGAGCGTGGCGCGAGCGGCTGACTTGCTGCATGTCAGCCCGCCGGCCGTGACCAAGACATTGCGCGAACTGGAAGAGGCGCTGGGGGTTGCGGTGGTGGAGCGCGACGGCCGCGGCATCCGACTGACGCGCATCGGCGAGATCTTCCTTCGCCACGCCGCCATGGCGATCACGGCGCTCAAGCAAGGCGTCGATTCCGTCCGCCAGGACGGAGCGGTCAACCGGCACCCGATCCGCATCGGCGCGCTGCCGACGGTGTCGGCGCGGGTGATGCCGCTTGCCATGAGCCTGTTCCTCAAAGAGAGCACCGGTGCGGCGATCAAGATCGTCACCGGCGAGAACGCGGTGCTGCTCGAACAGTTGCGCACCGGCGCGCTCGATCTCGTCGTCGGACGGTTGGCGGCGCCGGAGAACATGACCGGCTTCTTCTTCGAGCATCTCTACTCCGAACAGGTGCTGTTCGTGGTGCGGGCGCGACATCCGCTGCTTGAGCCCGGACAGGACGTGTTCGCGCGGCTCGACGAGTTCCCGGCGCTGATGCCGACACGGGAATCGGTCATCCGCCCTTTCGTCGACCGCCTGTTCATCACCAGCGGCATGACGGCGCCGGCAACCGAGATCGAAACCGTCTCGGACTCCTTCGGCCGCGCCTTCCTGCGGCAGAGCGATGCGGTTTGGATCATTTCGGCCGGTGTCGTCGCCAATGAACTCGGCAGTGGCGCCTTCGTCGCCCTGCCGGTCAACACCGAGGAAACCAAGGGACCGGTCGGCCTGACGATGCGGACCGACACGGCGCC
Source organism: Mesorhizobium sp. M7A.F.Ca.CA.002.15.2.1 (assembly GCF_003998715.1). NCBI lineage: Bacteria > Pseudomonadati > Pseudomonadota > Alphaproteobacteria > Hyphomicrobiales > Phyllobacteriaceae > Mesorhizobium > Mesorhizobium sp. M7A.F.Ca.CA.002.15.2.1. The sequence continues at coordinate 172 of NZ_RZPI01000495.1, read as the reverse complement.
CTCGCCGGCCTTCTCCATCCTGTTGCAGACCATCCGCGAAGCGGCGAGGCAAAGCAGTTGATGCGGCTCAGACTGGCGATCAGATCTCCCGCGAAGGCGTGAAGCGAACGCTTGCGGACCGCATGTGCCCGGGCGCCAGTACGATACAGCCGGCCTCGATGCCCGTGTCAGC
>NZ_RZPI01000494.1:0-4360 GCF_003998715.1 Mesorhizobium sp. M7A.F.Ca.CA.002.15.2.1 | reverse complement strand
GTCCAGGCCAATGTGCGCGTGCGCTGGTCGGTAGACCGCGCCGTGCAAGGCGCCGACCATGTCGTCAATCTGGTCGCCATCCTGCATGAGAGCGGCCGGCAGAAATTCTCCGCCGTGCACGAGTTCGGCGCCCGCGCAGTGGCCGAGGCCGCGCGCTCGGTCGGCGCCGGCCTGACCCACATTTCTGCGCTTGGCGCCGATCTGGACTCCGAATCAGACTACGCGCGCACCAAGGCGCTTGGCGAAAAGGCTGTGCTGGAGACGATCAAGGACGCCGTGATCTTCCGGCCGTCGATCAATTTCGGACCCGAAGACGGCTTCTTCAACCGCTTCGCCAACATGGCGCGCTATTCGCCGGTGCTGCCGCTGATCGGCGGCGGCCAGACCAAGTTTCAGCCGGTCTATGTCGGCGACGTGGCCGAAGCGGTGGCGCGCTCGGTCGACGGCAAGGTGGATGGCGGCCAGATCTATGAACTCGGCGGACCGAAGGTGCTCACCTTCAAGCAGTGTATGGAAGAGCTGCTCGACGTGATCGAGCGCAAGCGGCTGCTGGTGCCGGTTCCGTGGTGGGTGGCCAACATCCAGGCCTCGATCCTCGGTCTCCTGCCCAACCCGCTGCTGACCAAGGACCAGGTGATGCAGCTGCGCGAGCACAACATCGTTTCGGACGCCGCCAACCAGACCAACAGGACGCTTGCGGGGCTAGGCATCCAGCCGCAGTCGATCGCGACGATCCTGCCCAGCTATCTCTGGCGCTACCGCGCCGCCGGCCAGTTCCAGCAACGCAAGCCCGCGGCCTAATTCGGCGCAACTGCCTGAAGGTGTCACGCCTAACGCGGCGTGACCTGCATCGGTAGACCGCCTTGCGGCTGCGTGGTCAGTTTCTGTACCGGCCAGGGTTTCGTTTCGGCGGTGGTGTCGAAGCGGAAGCGCGACAGCATGATCGCCAGCGCGATGATCGCCTCCTGCATGGCGAAGCTGGCGCCGATGCAGACGCGTGGGCCGGCGCCAAACGGCAGATACTGGAAGCGGTCGATCTTTTCGCGATTTCCCGGGTGGAAGCGTTCCGGCAGGAAGGCATCCGGCCGGTCCCACAGTTTCCTGTGGCGATGCACGACCCAAGGCATCACCAGCACCGCGGCGTGCTTGGGGATATGAAGATCCTTCCACATTTCCGGTTCGATCGGCTCGCGGTTGATCGACGGCGCCGGCGGATAGAGCCTGAGCGCTTCGTCGAAAGCCGCGCGCGTGAAGGGCATGGCATCGAGCCATTTCGTCGGATCGGGCTCGCGCGCCAGCACCTGGTCGATCTCCTGCTCGACCCGGTTGCGCTCCCACGGTGATTCAGCCAGGCAATAGAGCGTCCAGCCGAGCGCACGCGCCGTCGTCTCATGGCCGGCGCCGATGAAGGTGATGATATTGTCCTCGACCTCGGCCCGCGTCAGTCCGTCGGGTCCCTCGGCCTTGAGCAGCAGTGTCAGGAAATCCTGCGGCACGGCATCGGGATCGCGCTTGAATTTCGCTTCGCGCATCTTGACCGTGTCGGTGACGATCTTGCGGAAATAGGCCATGGTCTTGCGGCCACGGATGCGGGTCAGCCTCGGCAGCCAGTCGGGCGCACGCAACAGGTCGAGCGGATCGACGCGACCCATGGTCTCGAACAGGCGGTCGATCTCGTTGGCGAAACTGCCGGGCTCGCCTGATATCTCGCCGGAAAACAGCGTCTCGGCCAGGATGTCATAAGTGAGCAGCGTCATGTCATGGGCGATGTCAGACGTGCCGCCGTCTTCGTAACGGGTGACGAAGTCCTGCGTGCGCCTCAGCATCGGCTGGGCGAAGCCGAAGATGTGGCGCGGCGTGAACACCGGCGCCATCGCCTTGCGCGACCGCTTCCAGACCTCGCCCTCGGCGGTGAGCAGGCCGTCGCGCAGGATCGGCCGCAGGATCTTCTGGCGCACCGTCGCCATCTTGTAGTTCCTGGCGTTGTCGACCAGCACATGCCGGATCAGGGCGGGATCATTGGCGACGATCAGATGTCCGCCAACGCCGTTCGCCGAGATCCACGGCTCGTTGTAGGTATGCTCACCCCACAATTCGAGCGGGTTGCGGTAGACGATGCGGATCATCTCTAGCGTCGAGGGCGGCGTCGTGCGCGGCTTCGGCGCCGGGGGAATGAAGGGGGCGGGCTGGATGTCCATGCTGTGCTCCGCTGATGACCCAATGTAGTGGGCCGCAAAGCAGGCGTCCATGTGACCGAACGGCAAGGCCCTACTCTCCGGAATGTGACCGGTTACCGCGAGGTGCCTTCTTGTTGCCCCGAGCGGCATGCCCTAGGTGGCAGTCACCAATGGATACCGCCACCGCAGGAGCCCAGCTTGAAGCACCAGTTGAACATCATCATCGGCAGCACGCGGCCAGGCCGCGCCGGACCGATTTTTGCCGAGTGGCTGGAGAGGTTCGCGCGCGAGCACGGGAAATTCGAGCCTGTACTGACCGACATCGATGCGTTCAAGCTTCCGGTGCTGGACGAACCGCACCATCCAAGGCTTGGCAACTACCAGAACGATCATACCAAAGCCTGGTCCAAGGCGATCGATGCCGCCGATGCCTTCGTCTTCGTGGCGCCGGAATACAATTATTTCGTGGCGCCGGCGATCGTCAACGCGATCGACTATCTCTCGCGCGAATGGAAGTACAAGGCAGCCGCCATTTTCAGCTATGGCGGCGTCTCCGGCGGCCTGCGCGCGGCGCAAGCGCTGAAGCCGCTGCTGACCTCGGTAGGTGTCATGCCGATCCCGGAAGGCGTCGCGCTGCCGATGTACCAGAAACTGCTCGACGAAAATGGCGCTTTCAACGCCAGCGAACAGGTGCAGGGCGGAGCCAAAACCATGCTCGACGGGCTGCTGCGCTGGAGCGAGGCTTTGAAGCCGATGCGGGCAGGCTGAAAACGCTGGTCTTCCGCAAAAAACCCCGGTTTGCTGCCATAGAGAGGTGGTCGTGCACAGGAACGAACTGGGGGGCAGTTCGATTTGCGCTTGCTGTTTGCCTTGCTGCCTATGCTCACCACCGCCACCGCAGTGGTGGCGCCTGGCCCTGGTCATCGCCAACGACGACCACCGCCTGATCCGGCCGCCCGCCCGACATGACGCCGGGGCGCGACCGCAGCAGGCGGCTGGCGCCGAGATACAAGTTCATGATCAAGGTTTCTCAAGGACCGCTGGCCGAAGTGAAATGGGGGCCGGCGGAGGCCCGCCATTGGCAGCCGGCCATTCCCAGTGAAATGCCTGCAAACCTTGGAAAAACCGCCTTTTGCGCCTATATCTAGTCGATATCAGAGGCGCGATTCGGCGCGGACTTTTCGCGCTGTGCAGGCGGCATCCAGACAACAGGTTTTCATGAGCGATCAGATCGACAACAACAACGGCGCTGAAGCCGAATACGGCGCCGATTCCATCAAGGTTTTGAAGGGGTTGGACGCTGTCCGCAAACGCCCCGGAATGTATATCGGTGATACAGACGACGGCTCGGGCCTGCATCACATGGTCTATGAAGTGGTCGACAACGCCATCGACGAGGCGCTGGCCGGTCACGCCGACCTCGTCACCGTGACGCTCAACCCCGATGGTTCGGTCACTGTGATCGACAATGGCCGCGGAATTCCGACCGATATCCACACCGGAGAAGGCATTTCGGCGGCCGAAGTGATCATGACGCAGCTGCATGCCGGCGGCAAGTTCGACCAGAATTCCTACAAGGTCTCGGGCGGCCTGCATGGCGTCGGCGTCTCGGTGGTCAACGCGCTGTCGGCGTGGCTAAAGCTGAAGATCCGCCGCAACGGCCAGATCTTCGAGATGAGTTTCACGCATGGCAATGCCGACGCACCTCTGAAGGCGACCGGCACCTATGAGCAGGACAAGCAGCCGGGCACCTATGAGGGCCGCAGCGGCAGCCAGATCACCTTCTTCCCGTCGGCCGAGACCTTCACCATGGTCGAGTTCGACTTCGGCACGCTGGAACACCGGCTGCGCGAGCTTGCCTTCCTCAATTCCGGCGTGCGCATCATTTTGACCGATGCCCGTCACGCCGATGTCGTGCGCCATGAACTGCACTACGATGGAGGCCTCGAAGAATTCGTCAAATATCTCGATCGCGTCAAGAAACCGCTGATCGACAAGCCGATCGCCATCCGGGCGGAGCGCGACGGGATCACCGTCGAAGTGGCGATGTGGTGGAACGACAGCTACCACGAGAACGTGCTGGCCTTCACCAACAACATCCCGCAGCGCGATGGCGGCACGCATCTGGCCGGCTTCCGCGGCGCGCTGACGCGTCAGATCACCGGCTATGGCGAATCCTCTGG
>NZ_RZPI01000493.1:0-4361 GCF_003998715.1 Mesorhizobium sp. M7A.F.Ca.CA.002.15.2.1 | reverse complement strand
GTGTGCGGCCATGACGGACACACCGCCATCCTGGCATCCCTCGGCCGGCAGTTGGGGCGCGAGCGGCCTGCAAGCGGCCGCGTCGTGCTGATGTTCCAGCCGGCGGAGGAAACCGGCAATGGCGCAGCCGGCGTCGTTGCCGATCCCCGCTTCGGCGAGATCGCGCCGGATTTCGCTTTCTCGCTGCACAACCTGCCTGGCGTGCCGTTCGGCGAGGTGCGGCTCAAGCCCGGCGTGGTCAACTGTGCGTCACGCGGCATGCGCATCGTGCTGGAGGGCAAGACCGCCCATTCATCCATGCCGGAGACCGGCACCTCGCCGATGCTGGCGATCAGTGAGCTGATGCCGGCGCTGCCGGCGCTCGGGCGCGGAACCTTCGCCGACGACGACTTCTCCATGCTGACCGTCACCCATGCCGCGATGGGCGAGGCCGTGTTCGGCATCGCGCCGGCTCATGCGCAGGTCTGGGCAACGCTGCGCACCCGGCGTGACGAGCGCATGGCGAACCTTTGTGCTGCTGCCGAAGCACTGGTCGCCAGGATCGCCGGCGAGCATCGCCTTACCGCCCGCTGGGACTATCACGAGATCTTCGTCGCCAGCGTCAACGCGCCGGACGCGGTGGAGCATCTGCGGCGCGCGCTCGATGAAGAGGGCGTATCGCACGGCGAAGAGGCCCTGCCGATGCGCGCCTCGGAAGATTTCGGCCTGTTCGGCCATAGTGCCAAGTCGGCGATGTTCTTCCTCGGTGCGGGCGAGCGGCACCCCGCCTTGCACAATCCCGACTATGACTTTCCCGACGACCTGATCCCGATCGGGTCGAGGATCTTCATGCGCACGGCACGCAATCTCCTGGGTTGACCTCCGCCAACTCCAACGCCGAAAGGAACATGCAATGCCAAAGATACCGAAGAACACGATTTGCCTTTGGTTCGACAAGGACGCCGAGGCTGCGGCGCGCTTCTACGCAGAGACCTTTCCCGACACCAGCGTGGGCGCCGTTCACCGTGCGCCGAGCGATTTTCCGTCCGGCAAGAAAGGCGACGTGTTGACGGTCGAATTTACCGTCGCCGGCATTCCCTGCATCGGATTGAACGGCGGCTCCACATTCAAGCAGAACGAGGCCTTCTCGTTCCAGATCGCCACCGACGATCAGCAGGAAACCGACCGCTACTGGAATGCCATCGTCGGCAATGGCGGCCAGGAGAGCGTGTGCGGCTGGTGCAAGGACAAATGGGGCGTGTCTTGGCAAATCACGCCGCGCACGCTGACCGAGGCCATGGCGGCCGGCGGCGAGGAAGCCAAACGCGCCTTTGATGCGATGATGGAGATGACAAAGATCGACGTCGCGGCGATCGACGCAGCCCGGCGCGGCTGACCTCGATCGGGGCTGAGTTGCTATCTGACCTTGATGACGACCTTGCCCTTGGCGCGTCCTGTTTCGACATAGGCCAGCGCCTCATTGGTCGCCTCGAAGGGAAATATCCGGTCGACGACCGGGCGGATCGCGCCGGATTCGATGAGCGATGCGATCTTGCTCAGCTGCTCGCCCTGCGCCCACATGAAAAGGAACGAGAACGTCACGCCACGGCGCTTGGCTTTCGCTCGAATACCGCGGCTCAGCAGGCGAAGCACCAGCCTCAGCACCACGTTCAGTCCCTTTTCCCTGGCAAATTCCGGATCCGGTGGGCCGGAGATGGAGATGAGCTTGCCACCCGGTTTCAGCACATTCAGTGATTTTTCAAGTGTCTTGGCGTCCTGGCTGTTCAAGACGACGTCGTAGCCCGAAAGGACTTTCTCGAAATCGTCTTTCCTGTAGTCGACGACGATATCGGCGCCGAGCCCCTTGACCAGACCGGCACTCGCCGCGCTGGCGGTGGTCGCAATGGTCGCGCCGAGATGCTTTGCCAGTTGGATGGCGAATGTCCCCACGCCGCCGGAACCGGCTTGAATGAAGACCTTCTGTCCCTTCTTCAGCTTGGCCCTTTCGACGAGCGCCTGCCAGGCGGTCAGGCCGACCAGCGGGATCGAGGCCGCCTCCTCCATGCTGAGGTTCCCGGGTTTCAGGGCCACGTCGGCTTCATCCATGGCTATGAACTCGGCGAACGTCCCGATCCGGCCATCGCGCGGCCGCGCATAGACGTCGTCGCCCAGGTCGAATTTGCGGACTTTCGATCCCACGCGCACAACCCTCCCGGCCACGTCGTGACCCAGGATGAAGGGCCAGCGATAGGGCAGGATCAGCTTGAACTCTCCGGTTTTGACCTTGGAATCGAGCAGGTTCACCGCCGCGGCGTGGACCTCGACCAGGACATCGCTGTCCCCGAGTTTCGGCTCCGGCATTTCGGCTAGCCGCAGAGTGCCGTTCTTGCTGTACTTGTCGACGACGAATGCCTTCATGGCAGTGACTTTCTGAGAGTGATTTTGGTGTGTCGCATGTGCGTGAAATCCTCTGCTCGCTGTGTTCAAACGGGCAGGCGGAATTGTTTCCGCAGGCTCTTGTCGAATATCCCCGCGGGAGCAAAGCGACGCAGCAGGCTGACCTGGCGCGCAGCCTTGCCGGCGGTGTAGCGCCGTTGCGGACGGGCATCGGTCGCTGCCTTGACGACCACTTGCGCCACCATTTCCGGCCGGTCGGCGACAGGCATCACGTCGCGAAGCAGCGCTTCCAGCGTAGCGCGGGCCTGATCGTATTCCTGCAACGGCGAATCCGGCTGGATCCCGTTCTGGTCGAAGACAGTACGAACGAATGCCGGCTCGATGACCGAAACGCGGATGTTGAAGGCGCGAACCTCGTGGTCGAGCGATTCCGAATAGCCCTCGAGCGCGTGCTTGACCGCCGAATAATGCGCTGAATACGGCGCGGGCACCAGTCCCAGCACAGAGCCGATATTGATGATGCGCCCCTCGCCACGCTGCCGCATCGACGGCAGCACCGCATTGGTCATGCGGATGACGCCGAACAGATTGACGTCGAACAGAGCCTGCACCTGGGCAATCGAGAATTCCTCGGCGCCTCCAAGCTGGCCGACCCCGGCATTGTTGACCAAGAGGTCGATCCGGCCGGTCTGCGAGAGCACCGTCGAAACGAGTGCGGCAACGGCCTCACTGTCGGTCACGTCGCAGATCAGCATGATCACCCCGTCCGGATCGTTGCCGGCCTTGCGCCGGCTGGTTCCGAAGACGGTGAACCCGGCCCGCGCAAGGGCTTCGGCACTGGCGCGGCCGATGCCCGAAGAGGCTCCGGTCACAACAGCGGTTTTTCCGGCATTCGTTTTCATTTCGTGCTCCAAACTCATGGGGGCTAGCTTTTTTGCATCTGTTAAATTACAGTCGTAATATCAGATTATGATCATAATGCAATAGCAGAAAGGAATAGCAGCCATGCGCTACGAAAAGGGCAGGAAGGACGCCTCGCGCGGCCGGATCCTGGAGGTCGCCGCGGAACGCTTTCGGAAAAACGGCATAGCGGCGTCCGGACTGGCAACCATCATGGGCGACGCCGGGCTGACGAACGGGGCTTTCTATCCCCACTTTCAATCAAAGGCGGCGCTTGTCCGTGAAACGGTCGCTGCAGCTCTCGAGGATCAATCCGACGAGATACGGCAAGCATTGGCCTCCGGCGGCTTGGCAATGGCCATAGACACATATCTGTCTGCGGCGCATCGGGATAATCCCGGGAAGGGCTGCGCCTCTGCCGCCTTGCTGGCGGAAATCGCCCGCGAGCCACCCGAAACGCGTCAGCTTTATACCGAGCGTTTGCTGACCCAGGTGCGCCAGGTGTCGGTAGAGCTGCCGCCGCAAACTCCTGATCCGGAGGGCGTTGCGTTCGCTATCTTTGCGACCCTCATTGGCACGCTTCAACTGGCCCGTGCCGTGGAGGGAACGGAATTGTCGGATCGTATCCTTGCGGCAGGGAAAGCTGCGGCGCGCGCGCTGATCGAGCAGAGTTAGGGGATGTCACGCGTGGGCACGTCAAAGACATCCTCAGGCGGTGCGACGCCCAGCCCCGCATCGGCCCCTTGGGCAGGAACAGCACCGCCCGTATGATGGTCAGATGCGCGCCCGCTCTTCAGTGCCCGGTGCCGCGACCGAAGGACCTGGCGTCCTTGGCCAGCACCAGCTCGGCATCGTCGGTAACATAGCTGACATAGCGATAGTCGCGGATGAAGCTGATCTGACCTTCTCGCCACTCCAGCCACATGAAATGATGCGGTTTCTGGTCGGCATGGCTTTCGAACACAGCGATCACCTCGCGGCCGTCGAGCCAGGCCGGCGTCAGCCACACGCGGTCGCTTTTGGCGTAGATCGTGAAGAACATGCCGACATCCGCCGCACCCGAGCGCGTCGCATGCAGGGACTGA
>NZ_RZPI01000492.1:0-4365 GCF_003998715.1 Mesorhizobium sp. M7A.F.Ca.CA.002.15.2.1 | reverse complement strand
CCGCAGCGACCGCCCGGCTGATTGCCGCGCCCCGAAAAGAGCGGGGGTCACACCAATTCCACTTCGACCACGCCCGGCACCGCGCGCATCGCCGAGGCGATCTGCGGCGAGATACGGTAGCGGTTCGGCAGCTCTATCTCGATTTCACCCTCGCCTTCTTCCTTGATCAGCACGAAACTGACCTGGCCTTCGCCCCTGACGGTCAGTTGGCCGGCCAGCGTGTTGATCGGCGTGGCGTTGCGCACGAAGATACGCAGCGCCTTCTGGATGCGACTTGCCTCATCCTCCAGCGACTGCACCGAGTTGATGCGCAGATTGACGCCTTCCGGCCTGTCCTCGGCCGCAACGGTGATGACGACGGAGCGGCCGGCCTCGAGCAGGTCGCGATACTGTGCCAGTCCTTCCGAAAACAGCACGGCTTCGTACTGGCCTGACGTATCCGAAAAGGCGATGACGCCCATCTTGTTGCCGGTGCGCGTCTTGCGTTCCTGCTTGGATGTCACCGTGCCGGCCAGGCGGCCGGCGGCGGCACCGCGTTTGACGGCCGCCGAGAACTCGGCCCACGTTTGCACCCGCATCTTCTGCAGGGCCGCCTTGTACTCGTCGAGCGGGTGGGCCGAGAGGTAAAAGCCGACCACCTGGAATTCACGGTGCAGCCGGTCGGCGGCGAGCCACGGCTCTGTCGCCGGCAGATTGAGTGCCTGCGACTGGGCGCCGAGCGAGGCGCCGAAGATGTCGTGCTGTCCGGAAACCGGGTTCTGCTGCGCCAGCAACGCCAGCCCCATCATGCGTTCCACGCCCGCCATCATCGACGCGCGGTCGTGGCCGAAGCAGTCGAGCGCGCCGGCCATGATCAGGCTTTCGAAGACGCGCTTGCCGACGATCTTGGGATCGACCCGCTCGCAGAAATCGGCGAGGTTCTTGAACGGCTTTTCGCCACGCTGGGCAACGATGTGCTCGACCGCCGCGTCGCCGACGCCCTTGAGCGCTGCCAGCGAATAATAGATGCGGTTCTCACCGACCTCGAAGGGGCGAAAGCTCGATGTCACCGACGGCGCCAGAACCTCGATGCCGAGGCGCAGCGCGTCCTGGCGGAAATCGGCGAGCTTGTCGGTGTTGCCCATGTCGAGCGTCATCGACGCCGCCAGGAACTCGACCGGATAATGCGCCTTGAGATAGGCGGTCTGGTATGAAACCACCGCATAGGCGGCGGCGTGCGATTTGTTGAAACCATAGTCAGCGAACTTGGCCAGCAGGTCGAAAATGAAGTCGGCTTGCGGCTTGCCGACGCCACGCTCGACCGCGCCGGAGACGAAGCGCTCGCGCTGCTTGTCCATCTCGGCGCGAATCTTCTTGCCCATGGCGCGGCGCAGCAGATCGGCTTCGCCGAGCGAGTAGCCCGACAGCTCCTGCGCGATCTGCATCACCTGTTCCTGGTAGACGATGACGCCTTGCGTCTCCTTCACCAGATGGTCGATCTTGGGATGGATCGAGGCCATCTCCTCCTCGCCATGCTTGCGGGCGTTGTAGGTCGGGATGTTTTCCATCGGGCCGGGTCGATACAGTGCGACCAGCGCGATGATGTCCTCGATGCAGTCGGGCCGCATGCCGATCAGCGCCTTGCGCATGCCGGCACTTTCCACCTGGAACACGCCGACCACTTCGCCGCGCGACAGCATGGCGTAGGTCTCGGGATCGTCGAGCGGGATGGTTGCCAGGTCGATCTCGATGCCGCGCCGGCGGATCAGCTTCACCGCCGTCTCCAGCACGGTCAGCGTCTTCAGGCCGAGGAAGTCGAACTTCACCAGTCCGGCCTGCTCGACATATTTCATGTTGAACTGGGTGACGGGCATGTCCGAGCGCGGATCGCGGTACATCGGCACCAGCTCCGAGAGCGGCCGGTCGCCGATGACGATGCCGGCGGCGTGCGTCGAGGCATGGCGGTAGAGGCCTTCCAGCTTCTGCGCCATGTCGAGCAGCGTCTGAACGATCGGCTCCCTCTCGGCCTCTTCGGCAAAGCGCGGCTCGTTGGCGATGGCGTCGGCGAGCTTGACCGGATTGGCCGGGTTCTGCGGCACCATCTTGGAGAGCTTGTCGACCTGGCCATAGGGCATTTGCAGGACGCGGCCGACGTCGCGCAGCACGGCGCGCGCCTGCAGCGTACCGAAGGTGATGATCTGGCCGACCTGGTCGCGGCCGTATTTCTGCTGGACGTAGCGGATGACCTCCTCGCGCCGATCCTGGCAGAAGTCGATGTCGAAGTCGGGCATCGACACGCGGTCGGGATTGAGGAAGCGCTCGAACAGCAGCGAGAAGCGCAGCGGATCAATGTCGGTGATGGTGGTCGAATAGGCGACCAGCGAGCCTGCGCCCGAACCGCGGCCAGGCCCGACCGGAATGCCTTGCGCCTTGGCCCATTTGATGAAGTCGGCAACGATCAGGAAGTAGCCGGGAAACTTCATCTTGGTGATGATGCCAAGCTCGAAGTTCAACCGCTCGCGGTATTGCTCGACCGTATAGCCCGCGGTCGGGCCATGCATGGCAAGGCGCGCGTCGAGCCCCTCATGGGCCTGGCGGGCCAGTTCGTCGGCTTCCGCCTGCACGGCGGCGTCATTGTCGGCGACATCGCCGCCGGTGAAGCGCGGCAGGATCGGATTGCGGTTCTTCGGGTAATAGGAGCAGCGCAGCGCGATCTCGACAGTGTTGTCGATCGCCTCCGGCAGGTCGGCAAAGAGCCTTGCCATATCGGCCTGGCTGCGCAGGAAATTGTCGGGCGACAGCCGGCGGCGGTTGTCGGCGGCAACGACCGATCCCTCGGCAATGGCAATCAGCGCGTCATGTGCGTCATAGTCGTCGCGAGAGGAAAAGAACGCCTCGTTGGTGGCGACCAGCGGCAGTTCATGGGCATAGGCCAGATCGATCGAGGATTTTTCGATCACGCGATCATAACCGGAAACCCGATCAAGCTCGACATAGAGCCGGTCGCCGAACATCTCCTTGAGAGTCAGAAGCCGGGCTTCGGCCAGATCGCGGCGATCTTCCTTGAGCGCGGTGCCGATCGGTCCGCGCGGTCCGCCGCTGAGGCAGATCAACCCGTCACAATAGCCTTCCATCATTTCCGTGGTCAGGTGCACGGCTTCGCCCGGCGGCGTTTCGAGGTAGACGCGGCTGACCAGCCTGACCAGATTGGAATAGCCCGCCTCGGTCGCGGCAAGCAGAACGACCGGCCGCATATCGGGACCTTGCCGTCGGCGGTCGCGCTGGCCATCGCTGTTTTCGCCGGAAAAGGCGAGCGCCGTCTGGCAGCCGATGATCGGCTGGATGCCGTCCTTCACCGCCTTCTGCGCGAATTCGAGCGCGCCAAACAGGTTGTTGGTGTCGGTAACGGCGATGGCCGGGGCTTCGTCCTTGACCGCATGAGCCACCACCTTGCCGATCTGCAAGGCGCCTTCCAGCAGCGAATAGGCCGAATGCACGAGCAAATGGACGAAGGGCCGCGCCGGGGCCTCCGGCCGCGCCGCAGCAATCGCCGCTTCTCGCTTCAAGGGATCGCGGGGGAGTTTTTCGTCGGCCATGGTGCTGCGTGAAGGTCCTTGAGTCGATGGAGATGTATTGTCCGGGACCGCGCGATGCCAGTCCAGCACAAACCACTGCTGATCACAGGCTGCCTGCCCGGCTAGCCCTAAGCAAACTCCATGATCACAGCGTCGACAGCCAGGCTGTCGCCAGGCTTGGCGTTGAGTTTGGAGACGACAAGGTCGCGTTCGGCACGCAGCACGTTTTCCATCTTCATCGCTTCGACCACCGCCAATGTCTCGCCTGCCTTGACCTCCTGGCCTTCGGCAACGGCAATCGACACGACAAGGCCAGGCATCGGGCAAAGCAGCAGCTTCGACGTGTCCGGCGCCACCTTTTCGGGCATCAGCCTTTCCAGTTCGGCGGTGCGCGGCAGCATGGCGCGCGCGGTCACCGACATGCCTTTCCAGGCGATGCGAAAGCCATTGGCGACCGGCCTGACCTGAGCCGTAACCTTGCGCTTGCCGACCGTACCGCGCCAGACCAGATCGCCCGGCCGCCAGCCGGATGCAACGGTCAGCGCCTTGCCGCCCGCGATCGACAGATCGACTTCCATCGGAATGGAAATCATGCCCTCGATGATGGACGCCGACAGATAGTCATCATCGATCTTCACGACCCAGTCGCGCTTCAGCGCTCCCGAATGCGGCGCCAGGCGCCCGCCCAGCCGGTCAAGCCGATCACGTCGCAGCAGTTCCACTGCGGTCGCGATCGACGCCAGCACCGCTTTCTCGTCGTCGTTCGGCACGACCGGCGCGAAACCGTCGGGATATTCCTCCGATATGAAAG
>NZ_RZPI01000491.1:0-4365 GCF_003998715.1 Mesorhizobium sp. M7A.F.Ca.CA.002.15.2.1 | reverse complement strand
GTCTCGATCAGCTTCACCCGCTCCTCGAAGGAAAACAGCGGCTGCTTGCCCGGATGGATGCCGATCGCCGCATAGACGATGTCGGCCACGGCCAGCGAAGCCTTCAGCACATCCAGATGGCCGTTGGTCAGCGGGTCGAAGGAGCCGGCATAGAGGGCGATGCGTTCGGTCATGGCAGGTGCTTCTAATGCATGATCCCAAAAAGTGGAAACCGGTTTTTGCGGACAAACGGTTTTTCGTTTGTCCTAGAGATCATGCTCAAATGAAAGCTAGAGCCTGTTCCGTCTTCCGTCCACCAAGATGGAACAGGCTCTAGCGAGCCTCTCTCGCAAAGGCAAATCCGATCGGGGCGCCGGCCGTGAACCTTTTCCGGCACATGAACGACAGATGAACACGCTGATCACGAAGCCTTCACGCAGCGTTCACTAGGTTGCACCTTAATAAGATGAAACCAAAATCCCATCTATCCGTTGTTAGGCGCAGGAGAACACGCACATGCTGATCTACATGCTCGCCACCGCAATGACCGTCGCCATGCTGATCGCCACCGTATTTGGGCTGCATCAGGAGGCACAACGCATCCGCGTCAAGGCAAACACCAAGCGCTTCGAAGGCTTCGGCCCGCGTAAGCCATATCGCCACTACTGATAAAGCCTGGACTTGCTGCCGCGCCGGCCAGCTGGCCGGCGTTGCCATGTCAAAACCTGGGTGCCGGACTTAGTCCGCACCCTCCGGACCGGCGTCAGACGCCGCAGCGGCATCGGCACCGCCCTCGACGGTTTCTTCGCTTTCTTCGTCCGCTTGCGGTTCAGAGATCCGCTCGACCGAAACCACCTTTTCGCCTTCAGCCGTGTTGAAGATGGTCACACCCTTGGTGGCGCGGCTGGCGAAACGAATGCCGTTGACCGGCACCCGGATGACGGTGCCGCCGTCCGACACCAGCATGATCTGGTCGTCATTGCCGACCGGGAAGGTCGCCACCAGCCTGCCAATCTCGGCCGCCTTCGACACGTCGGTGGCGCGGATGCCCTTGCCGCCGCGTCCGGTCAGCCGGAAATCATAGGACGACGAACGCTTGCCGTAGCCGAATTCGGTCACCGTCAGCACGTACTGTTCGTGCGCCTTGAGTTCTTCGTATCGGCTGTCGGAAAGCTCTGTCTCCTCGCCGATCTCCTCATTGGTCAGCGCGATCTCTTCCTCTTCTCCGGCCGTTTCCGTGGCAAGCCGCCGCTCCGCCGCCGCGCGCTTCAGGTAAGCGGCGCGTTCCGCCGGCGAAGCATCGACATGCTCGATCACCGACATCGAGATGATGCGGTCGGTCTCGGCCATGGTTATGCCTCGCACACCGACCGAATTGCGGCTCTGGAAGACGCGCACGTCGCCGACGGAGAAGCGTATGCACTGGCCGGAACTGGCGGTCAGCAGCACGTCGTCCTTGTCGGTGCAGGTTTCGACGCCGAGGATCTCGTCGCCTTCTTCCTCCAGCTTCATGGCGATCTTGCCGTTGCGGTTGACCTGGACGAAGTCGGATAGATCGTTGCGGCGCACGGTGCCGCGCGTGGTGGCGAACATCACGTAGAGTTCGCCCCAGCTGGCCTCGTCCTCGGGCAGTGGCATGATGGTGGTGATGCGCTCGCCCTGCTCCAGCGGCAGCATGTTGATCAGCGCCTTGCCGCGTGACTGCGGATTGCCGATCGGCAGCCGCCAGACCTTTTCCTTGTAGACGATGCCGCGCGAGGAGAAGAACAGCACCGGCGTATGGGTGTTGGCGACGAACAGCCGGGTGACGAAATCCTCTTCCTTGGTCGACATGCCGGAGCGGCCCTTGCCGCCGCGGCGCTGCGCCCGGTAGAGCGACAGAGGCACGCGCTTGATGTAGCCGGAATGGCTGACCGTCACGACCATGTCTTCGCGCTGGATCAGATCCTCGTCTTCCATGTCCGAACCGCCGTCGGTGAGTTCGGTGCGGCGCGGCGTGCCGAACTCGTCGCGCACGGCGGCAAGCTCGTCCTTGACGATCTGCTGGACGCGCGCGCGGGAAGACAAAATGTCCAGATAATCGATGATTTCGGCGCCGATCGTGTTCAACTCGTCGGCGATCTCGTCGCGGCCGAGCGCGGTCAGGCGCTGCAGGCGCAGCTCGAGGATGGCGCGCGCCTGCTCCTCGGACAGATTGTAGGTACCGTCCTCGTTGATCCGGTGGCGTGGGTCATCGATCAGGAGGATCAGAGATTCCACGTCGCCAGAGGGCCAGCGCCGCTCCATCAACTGCTCACGCGCCGTCTGCGGATCCGGCGCGGTGCGGATCAGCTTGATGACTTCGTCGATGTTGGCGACTGCGATAGCGAGACCGACCAGCACATGGGCGCGATCGCGCGCCTTGCGCAGCAGGAACTTCGTCCGCCTTGTGATCACCTCCTCGCGGAAGGCGACGAAAGCCTTCAGCATATCGGTCAGGTTCATCACTTCCGGCTTGCCGCCATTCAGCGCCACCATATTGGCGCCGAAAGAGGTCTGCAGCGGCGTGAAGCGGTAGAGCTGATTGAGGATGACGTCGGCAACGGCGTCGCGCTTCAGCTCGATGACGACCCGGTAGCCCTGGCGGTCGCTCTCGTCGCGGATATCGGAAATGCCCTCGATGCGCTTGTCGCGCACCAGTTCAGCCATCTTCTCGATCATCGACGACTTGTTCACCTGGTAGGGAACTTCGGTGATGATGATGGACTCGCGGTCGTTGCCGCGCTGTTCGATGTTGACGCGCCCGCGCATGACGATGGAGCCGCGGCCGGTCGAATAGGCGCTGTAGATGCCCGAACGGCCAAGCACGATGCCACCGGTCGGGAAATCCGGCCCCGGAATGATCTCCATAAGCGCCGGCAGGTCGATCGCCGGATTGTCGATGATGGCGATGGCGCCATTGCAGACTTCACCGAGATTGTGCGGCGGGATGTTGGTCGCCATGCCGACGGCGATGCCGCCCGAGCCATTGACCAGAAGGTTGGGAAAACGTGCCGGCAGAACCTTAGGTTCGCTGCCGGAAGCATCATACGTGTCCTGGAAATCGACGGTATCCTTGTCGATATCCTCCAGGAGCTCGTGCGCGACCTTGGTCAGCCGCGCTTCCGTGTAGCGCATCGCCGCAGGCGGATCGCCGTCGATGGAGCCGAAATTGCCCTGCCCGTCGATCAACGGAACGCGCAACGACCAGTCCTGCGCCATGCGCACCAAGGCGTCATAGATGGAAGCATCGCCATGCGGATGGTATTTACCCATCACGTCGGCGACAGGACGCGCCGACTTCACATATTTGCGGTTCCAATGGTAGCCGCTCTCATGGGCGGCGAAGAGAATGCGGCGATGCACCGGCTTCAGGCCGTCGCGCACGTCCGGCAGCGCACGGCTGACGATCACGCTCATGGCGTAATCGAGATAGGAGCGCTGCATCTCCTCGACGATGGATATCGGCTCGATGCCGGTGGGGCCGCCGTCGGCGCCGCGCGGTGTCTTCTGGTCGGTCAAATCGGATCACAATCTAATCAGGAATCACTTGGTGCTTATATAGGAAGCAAGCCCGAAACTCCAACCTTCACGGCACTTTTCCAGTGTCATTTTTGATGGTAATTTCAAATGGATACCGATGATTGCGACGATATGGCCAAGGCGGTTTTCACCGCCCTGACGCAAAAGCCTGCGTGTCTGCCTTTGCGGTGCACCGGGCCGATTCACCAAGCAGAAACGACCTATGCGCCACGGCGGCTGCGATACTGGCTTGGCGTCTGCCCCATGATCCGCCGAAAACGACGATTGAAGGTCGACAGATCGCTGAAGCCAGCGCCGAAAGCGATCGCGGAAACCGTATCGTCCGACATGCGTAGCCGCACCGCGGCCCTGTGCAATCGCGTCCTGAGCAGGAATTGGTAGGGGGTCATGCCCGCCACCTGCCGGAAGATGCGCAGGAAATGATACGGACTGGTCGCCGTCCCATCGGCAAGCGCTGAAAGGGAAACCGGCCCGTCTGCATCGAGTTCGATGCGCCGCACAGCTTCGGCAACCCGTTTTTGATCGCGGCGGCTCGGCGCGCGCCTGACATGCGTAGCGCCGGAGGCTGTAGCCACGGCAGCACCGGCCATGCGCAGGGAAAGTTCCTCGAACGCGTCGATGTCGGCCATCTCGCGAGCGGTTTCCGCCTCGGCCAGGAGTGGCGCCAGGACCGGCAAAGGCGGCAGGAGCGCCGCCTCGAAGGCCAGCTTCCTGGCGCCCGGCACGCCAGCCGCGATCCGTTCCATGTAGGACGGCCGGAAATGGAACGAGAGGCAACGGTCGCCGCTGCCATGCTCGTGCCCGCATTCGTAACATGTGCCGGGA
>NZ_RZPI01000490.1:0-4376 GCF_003998715.1 Mesorhizobium sp. M7A.F.Ca.CA.002.15.2.1 | reverse complement strand
AACCCGATCCCACCGTCTTTGCGCAAACCGGTGAATTTGTCATGAAGAGCCGATAGCCGGATATCGTCGCGCTTGGCGATAGAGCCCGCATGTAACAGGCTGATGTTGGCCGACATCCGCTGGGGTATGGTTTCATGTTGCAGAAAGGCCGGTATCTCCGTCGGGCTCTTGCCGCGAATCACCCGCTCGGCTAGTCCGAGCCCATGGGAAAAAGGCTTTTGCCGCCTGAAAATGGCGGTGGCGATCACATCGAGCCGGTCGATCTGAAGAAGGCGCTGGAAGAGCGCTATCTGGCCTATGCGCTGTCGACCATCATGCACCGGGCGCTGCCCGATGTGCGCGACGGACTGAAGCCGGTCCATCGCCGCATCATGCACGCCATGCGCCTGCTGCGGCTCAACCCCGATCAGGGCTTTGCCAAATGCGCCCGCATCGTCGGCGAGGTGATGGGCAAGTTCCACCCGCATGGCGACCAGTCGATCTATGACGCGCTGGTGCGGTTGGCGCAGGATTTCTCGATGCGTTATCCCCTGGTCGACGGGCAGGGCAATTTCGGTAACATCGACGGTGATAACGCCGCCGCCATGCGCTACACCGAAGCGCGCATGACCGATGTGGCGACCGAACTTTTGTCCGGCATCACCGAGGATGCCGTCGATTATCGGCCGACCTACAATGAAGAAGACGAGGAGCCGGTGGTTTTGCCCGGCGCCTTTCCCAACCTTTTGGCCAACGGCTCGTCCGGCATCGCGGTGGGCATGGCGACATCGATCCCGCCCCACAACGCCGCCGAGCTTTGCGATGCCGCACTTCACCTGATCGAAAACCGGGACGCGCCGGTGGCGAAGCTGATGGACTTTGTCCAGGGGCCGGATTTCCCGACCGGCGGCATCATCGTCGACAGCCGCGCCTCGATCCTCGAAGCCTACGAAACCGGTCGCGGTGGCTTTCGCGTGCGCTCGAAGTGGTTCCAGGAGGACCAGGGCAGGGGCACCTGGAGCATCGTTGTCACCGAAATCCCGTACGGCGTGCAGAAGGCGCGGCTGATCGAGAAGATCGCCGAGCTGCTGATGGCGCGCAAGCTGCCGCTGCTCGAGGACATCAGGGACGAAAGCGCCGAGGACGTCCGCGTCGTGCTGGTGCCGAAGAGCCGTTCGGTCGACCCCGGCATCCTGATGGAATCGCTGTTCAAGCTGACCGAGCTCGAAAGCCGCTTCCCGCTCAACATGAATGTGCTGTCGCGCGGCAAGGTGCCCAACGTGCTGTCGCTGAAGGGCGTGCTGCAGGAGTGGCTCGAGCACCGCCGCGAGGTTTTGGTCCGCCGCTCGAAACATCGCCTCGGCGAAATCGAAAGACGGTTGGAGATACTTGCCGGCTACCTGATCGCCTACCTCAACATCGACGAGGTGATCAGGATCATCCGCGAGGAGGATGAGCCAAAGCAGGTCATGATGGCCCGCTGGTCGCTCACCGACACCCAGGCCGAAGCCATCCTCAACATGCGGCTGCGCGCTCTGCGCAAGCTTGAAGAATTCGAGATCCGCAAGGAATTCGACGGCCTGAGCGCGGAGAAAAAGCAGATCGAGGCACTGCTTGCTTCAAACGAGAAGCAGTGGGCGACGATCAAGTGGGAAGTCACCAACATCCGCGACAAGTTCGGTCCGGAGACCGAGCTCGGCAAGCGCCGCACCCAGTTCGCCGACGCGCCCGAGCATGATCTGACCGACATCGCCCATGCCATGATCGAGCGCGAGCCGGTCACCGTCGTCGTCTCGGAAAAGGGCTGGCTGCGGGCGATGAAGGGGCATCTGGCCGATCTCTCGACGCTGACCTTCAAAGAGGGCGACAGCCTCAAGCTCGCCTTCCATGCGCAGACCACTGACAAGGTGCTGGTCTTCGCCACCGGGGGCAAGTTCTACACCATCGGCGCCGACCGGCTGCCTGGCGGGCGCGGCCATGGCGAGCCGATCCGCATCATCGTCGATATGGACAATGACCAGGACATCGTCACCGCCTTCGTTCACGATCCGAAGCGCAAGCTGCTGCTGGCCTCGCACGACGCCAACGGTTTTATCGTGCCGGAGGAGGAAGTCGTTGCCAACACCCGCAAGGGCAAGCAGGTGATGAACGTCAAGGCGCCGGACGAAGCCAAGCGCTGCATCCCGGTCACCGGCGACCATCTCGCCATCGTCGGCGAGAATCGCAAAATGCTGGTGTTCGCGCTCGCAGAGATTCCGGAGATGGGCCGCGGCAAGGGCGTGCGCCTGCAGAAATACAAGGATGGCGGCCTTCTCGATCTCAAGCCGTTCACGCTGGAGAGCGGCCTCTCCTGGCAGGATTCAGCCGACCGCACCTTCACAAGGTCGCGCGAGGAACTGGCTGAATGGATCGGCGCCCGTGCCTCGGCCGGACGCATGGTGCCGAAGGGATTCCCGAGGACGGGGAAATTTGGGTAGCGAGTGAAGCTGCCGATCCCCCCTCGTGGGGGAGATGCCCGGCAGGGAGAGGGGGGCGCTGTCCCGCCGACGGTCGAGTTCACAGATACTCGATTGGTTTGCGGCTCACGGTCCAAATCCAAGGCCGCGATCCTTCACACCCCCCTCTGTCCTGCCGGGCCTCCCCCACGAGGGGGGAGATTGGCAGCTTCACCATCTCATTTGGACTATCGTCACGATTGCTGCACTATATCAGTGCATAGACAGGAGGGGTGTTTGGGAGAGCCAGGCGTTTGAAGGAAGCAAGAATCCAGAAACCGGAACGGCAGCAGCGCCTCTTCGGCCTGTCGACGCCGCTCAGGGCAGCCGTCATCCCGCCGCTGTCGGCGGCACGCTGGCTGCTGGTGCTGATCGTTGCCGCCGGCGTCTATTTCTTCCACGGCTTCCTGTTTCCGGTGCTGGCGGCGCTCGTCATCGCTTTCGCCAGCTGGCCGCTCTACCGCCGCCTGCTTGTCGCGGTCGGCGGCAACCGCACCATCGCCGCGACCTTCGCCATCCTGTTCATCCTCGCCTTCCTGGTGATCCCGATCGCGCTCGCCGGCACCTATGCGATCAACGAGGTCCGCGAATGGGTCGCCTGGGCGATCGAGACCAACCGCCACGGCGCGGTGACGCCACACTGGATCGCCACCATGCCTGTCGTGGGCGAGTGGCTGAACGAACAGTGGACCACCAATTTCGGCCATCCCGGCGGCATTGGTGAGCTGATCCAGCTGGTCAGCGGCGCTAATATCGGCAGCATCTATCGCGGCGTGCTGGCCGCAGGCGGCAGTGCTTTCGGCCTGCTGTTGACGCTGCTGTTCATGATGATCGCGCTGTTCTTCGCCTATCGCGACGGCGAGCACTTTGCGGGCCAGGTCGACCGTCTCGGCGAGCGCATCCTGCCGACCAGATGGGAGCGGATTTCGCGCGTCGTGCCGGCGACGATCTCCTCGACCGTGACCGGCATGACCGTTATCGCCATCGGCGAAGGGCTGGTGCTGGGCATCGCCTACTGGCTGGCCGGCGTGCCGTCGCCGGTCACGCTTGGCGCCCTGACCGGCGTCATGGCGCTGATCCCCGGCGGCGCACCGCTGTCCTTCACGCTGGTCTCGATCTACCTCGCCGCCAGCGGCTCGCCGATGGCCGGGCTGGCACTGTTCCTCTGGGGTGCGGTCGAGCTGTTCATCGTCGACAAGACACTGCGTCCGAAGCTCGTCGGCGGGCCGATAAAACTGCCCTTCCTGCCGACCTTTTTCGGCCTGATCGGCGGCGTCAAGACTATGGGTTTCCTCGGCCTGTTCATCGGCCCGGTGCTTATGGCGCTGCTCGTGGCCATCTGGCGCGAATGGCTGCGCGAAGTGGAGCTGGCCGACGAGACGGCCGCCGATTCGGCGGCCGAAATCGAGTCCGGTCCGCAGATCGAGGTCCTGCCGGAATCCAATGCGGCGAAGAAAGCCAGCGCCTGATAACGACCGGCTTTGCGCCGTAAGCCGAATTGTCGCTAGACCGGGTGATGCACCGCGAAGTCGACCCGGCGCTTACGCCCTTCATGCAGCTGCCAGAGCGAGTGTGCGACGAGCGTGACGATCAGGATCCCGCCGCCGATCAGGCTGTTGCGGGTCGGTGCCTCGGCAAAGATCATCCACACCCAGACCGGCGCCAGCACCGTTTCGAGCAGGTAGAACATCGCCACTTCCGGTCCTGAAATGTATTTCGGCCCGGCGGCAAGGCAGAAGAACGAGATCGGCATGATGATGGCGCCGTTGAAGACGATCCACCATGGCGCGTTCACATGAAAGCCTTCGCCTGACACCATGAAGACCGCCAGCGCGAGCGGCAGAAGGACGCCGACGAGCGAGGTGAATCCCATGTCCTTGCCGCTGGCGCGCGAGATGGTGA
>NZ_RZPI01000048.1:0-15940 GCF_003998715.1 Mesorhizobium sp. M7A.F.Ca.CA.002.15.2.1 | reverse complement strand
ACCCGGCACCACGGCATCGACACCAAGCACATCGTGGCCGGCCGCAACCAGAGCCTCGGCCACATGGCGGCCAAGCAGGCCGCTGGCTCCGGTGACGATGGTTTTCATATCTCGGCCTCGGCTCCGCAATTCAGCGGCTTGAATATCATTGATGGTCATACAAATCGAGCACATGCCTGACAAGCGTTGTCAAGGCCATTTCGCGATGGGCAAATAGCGCATACGCTTGTCGGAGCGCGGTGCGCAAGGCCGACCAGCACGCTTTGCGTCGAACGGGATTGACTTGGCATCCACTAGGGTTTTTTGTATGAGCATCAACGATCGGTCAAAGGAGCTCGCCATGTCCGTGGACAGTTTTTCCTCACATCGGCACGATGATGCGGTGCGCCTCGATCCACGCCGTGCGGCCATTATCGTCATCGATATGGTCAATGAGTTCTGCAAGCCCGGCGGGGCCATGGTCCTGCCTGGGTACGAGACGCTGGTCGCGCCGCAACTGGCCGTGATCGAGGCTGCGCGCGCCGCCGGCGTGCCGGTGATCTGGGTCCATGACAGCCACCGACCGGGCATGCGACGAGAGCGCGAATGGCTGAAGCGCACACCGCATTGCCTGGATGGAAGCTGGGGGCCGGAGATCATCGAGGATCTCGGCGCCCGCGATGATGAGATCCATGTCATCAAGCGGCGCTACTCGGCCTTCTTTCAAACCGACCTGGACCTGACGCTGAAAGACATGCAGGTCGATCAGTTGGTCATTTTCGGCGTGGTCACCAACATCTGCGTGCGCTCGACCGTCCATGATGCCTTTTTCCAGGGCTATGAGGTGGTGGTGCCAAGCGATTGCTGCGCGGCAACGGGACCACGCGAGCAGGAAAGCTCGCTCTACGACATAGCGACCCATTTCGGCGTGGTCAGCGATTCGGCTGATGTCGTCGCAGCCCTCCGCGACGGGACGTCGCTTCAACCAGCGGAGGTCGCGGCTTGAGCTTTTCCAAACCGGCGACATCCGAGACAGCGGCGATAGGAGTCCGGTGTGACGACTGAAAAGAAACCGCAATCCGAAAAAGGCGCGACCTCGAAAACGCCGAGCGGCGATGCACCCCCGAGCCGCGAGCAAGTGCTGCAGCAATACGCCGAGACCGGCTATGAACTGGACCGTCACCCGGCGCACGTCATCCGCCGGGCGCATCAGCGCGCGACACTGCGCTTCCAGCAGGTCATGGCCGGCGAAGACCTTTCGCCAACGCAATTCGCGGCGCTCGCCACGATCCTCAAGCATGGCGAAGTCTCGCAGAACCATCTCGGCCGGCTGACGGCGATGGACCCGTCGACCATCAGCATCGTCATGCGCAAACTGCTCAAACACGGGCTGATCACGCGCAGCGCCTCCGAAACCGACCAACGCCTGACGATGATCGCGCTGACCAGCAAAGGGACCGACTATACGCTGGAACGGCTCGAACGCAGCGTCGAGGTCGGGCGGCGGTTCCTGTCGCCGCTCTCCCCGGCTGAGCAGGCGACGCTGCTTCGCCTGCTCCAGCGCATCAATGACGACGACCCAACGAATGGCGACGGCGGCAAATAAGCCGCGTCCAGTCCTTTTTTCCATAACAGCAAAAGTGAGAACCGATGTCGTCCGACCTCCAGTCGTCTGCCAACACGCTCGTCGTCCGCAATATCGGTCTCATGCTGAGCGGCGATCTCGCACAACCGATCATCGACGCCGACACCATCGTCGTGAGCGATGGACGCATATCAGGCATTGGCAAGGCAGGCGACATTGATGGCGGCAGCGCGGCGACGATCATCGATGCGATGGGCTGTGCGGTCGCGCCGGGTCTTATCGACAACCACGCCCATCCGGTGGCCGGCGACTGGACGCCCCGGCAGAACCAGATCGGCTGGATGGATTCGACCGTGCATGGCGGCGTCACCACCATGATCTCGGCGGGGGAAGTCCACACGCCGGGCCGACCGCGCGATCTTGTCGGGCTGAAGGCGTTGGCGATCGCGGCGCAGCGCACCTTCTCCAACTTCCGTCCGAACGGCATGAAGATCCTGGCCGGGGCACCGATCCTGGAACCCGGCCTTACCGAGGAAGACTTCCGCAGTCTCGCCGAGGCCGGCGTGACGCTTGTCGGCGAGGTCGGGCTTGGCGGCGTCAAGGATGGGCCGACCGGCCGGAAGATGATCGCCTGGGCGCGCAAATACGGCATGACCTCGATGACCCACACAGGCGGCCCGTCGCTGCCCGGCTCCGGCCGCATCGGCGCGGATGTCGTGCTGGAGGTCGACGCCGACATCGTCGCCCACGTCAATGGCGGGCCAACCGCCCTGCCCGAGGCGGAAATACGGCAGATCTGCGAGAAGGGTTCGAGGGCGCTTGAAATCGTCCATAACGGCAATCTGCGCACCGGACTGTTCGTGCTCGACCTGGCAAGGCAGCGCGGCGAACTTTCGCGCGTCATCCTCGGCACCGACAGCCCGGCCGGATCCGGCGTCCAGCCGCTCGGCATCCTGCGGACCCTGACCATGCTGGCTTCGCTTGGTGGTATCGCGCCGGAAGTGGCGTTCTGTTTTGCCAGCGGCAACACGGTGCGCGTGCGCGGACTGGATGATCGCGGCATCATCGAGGTGGGGCGCGCCGCCGACCTGATCTTCATGGATCAAGCGATCGGCGGTGCCGGCGACGGGCTGCTCGACAGCGTGGCGCTCGGCAATCTTCCAGGCATTGGCATGGTCGTGATCGACGGCGAGGTGCGGACAGGCCGGAGCAGAAATACGCCTCCGGCGATGCGGGTGCCGGAAGTCCTGGCGGCCTGACGGTCAGCCGACGCCGTCAATGCCGACAATCTTGTCCTTGGTCAGCCCGCCGACGCGCGGGTGCGGCCTGCCGGAATCGGTGACGGCGATAGCGACGACGATCTCGTCGGCACGCGGTGCGTCGGGAACACGAACCTCCATGCCGTCGAAATGGCTGCGCACCCGCGCCGCGTCCTTGTGGCCGAGCGGAATATCGAGCGGCACGCCGAGGCCGCCGCGCTTCTTCGATGAGGGAATGAGCGCGGCGCCCTTGCCGAGCACGTCGCGGAACGGGGCGCCGAGCTTTGGATGAAGGATGGCGGCGGCATGTTCGAGCTCGCCATCGGCGCCGACGGCGGCCGCCTTGCCGAAGCTCTCGACCCGGTTGCCGGCAATGCCCAGAGCAGCGACGGCGCGCCTGGGCAAGATATCTCCCAACGCTTCGCCGATGGCGCTGAGTGCCGACAGATCCTCGACGTAGGTACCCGCATAGGGGTTGCGGATGACCGCAATGGCTGCGGCACGCCGCGTCGGCGGATCGACGGGCCGCCCGCCTTCGATCCGGGTTTCCTCGACGATGGTGATGATACGGCGGATTTCCGGGCTCATCGCAGTCCGTCCTCACCCTTGATGTCGGCGGCGGCAAGGCCGCCGACCCGTGCATGAACGCGTGCGCCGGTGGTCATCGCCAGGATGACCGCCATTTCATCGCTGCGCGGCGCATCGGCAATGCCGATCTCGATTGCATCGAAATGGCTGCGCACATAGGAGGCGTTTATGTGCGTGATCGGGATGTCGATGCGCGTTCCGGGGCCGCCGACTTTCTTGGTCGAAGGCACGATCGCCTTGGCATTGCCGAGCAGTTCGCGCATCGCGTAGCCGCCCGGATTGTGCCAGAGCGCGCCATGTTCAAGCTCGCCGGCGGCGCCGACTATGGCACCCTTGCCATAACCTTCGATGGCCTGGCCGCCCTCACCAATGGAGTCGATCAGGCGCCGAGCCATATCGAGACCGAGCGGCTTCAGGTCTTCCATGAAGCCGGTGATCTCTTCGACATAGCGTCCGGCAAAAGGGTTGGCGATGAGCGCGACGATCGCGCCTCGCTTGAGCGGACGTGCCGCGTGGGGTCCGCCCTCATGGAATATCTCTTCGATCTGAACCAGAAATTTCCTGACCACCACAGCCGGCATTGTTCTCTTCCTTCATCCCGTCGTTCATAAAACTCGTTAGAGTATCAACAATTATGCCTATCGACATTTGTCAAGCACAGACGTCGAGCAAGCGGGCGAAGGGCCAAGAAAACTGCATCGGATGACGATTGACAGCCTGTTAAGCCGCTCCTAAACTCATATGACCATCAACGAACTCGCCGTTGTCCCGGCGATGTGTGGGGGATGGTCAAAGCGTGGCTTCAAAAGCTGAAAAAAGCTGAAGGGGAATGACATGAAAAGGGCGCTCAAGAGTTTATTTCTGGCCGGCACGATGCTTGCCATTTCGTTCGGACCGGCCGCCGCACAGGCCAAGGTTTCCGTGGCCGCGATCTCGGGATATTTCGCACAGGGTTTTGGCGTTTCGATCGTCAACGGCCTCAACAAGGCCAAGACCGATTTCGGCATCGACCTCAAGCTGGTCGACACCGGCAATCGCGCGCTCGACTACCAGCAGCAGTTCGAGAATCTCGCCAAGGGCAAGCAATACGACCTCATCTTCGTGATGGGCTGGGAGTTGGTGGACTCGCTGCAAAAGGTCAGCGCCGAATATCCCGACCAGCGCTTCGTGTTCATCGATGGCGTCCTCGACAACCCCAAGATGATCTACGCCAATTTCGCCGAGGAGCAGGGATCCTTCGTCGCCGGCGCGCTTGCTGGCATGATCGAAGCTAAGGGCACCGCCTTCGACAAGATCGGCGACGGCAAGGCCATCGGCTTTGTCGGCGGCCGCGATATCCCGGTGATCCGCAACTTCCTGGGCGGCTACGAGCAAGGCGCCAAATATGCCGCGCCCGACGTCAAGGTGAACTCCGTCTTCGCCGGAACCTTCGACGACCCGGCCAAGGGAAGCGAACTTGCCCAGGCGCTTTACGGCCAAGGCTCCGACATTGTCTACAACGTCGCCGGCCCGACGGGTGAAGGCGTGATGCAGGCAAGTGCCGCGGTCGACAAATATTCGATCGGCGTCGACATCGACATGTGCGGCTCGGCCCCCGGAAATGTGCTCGCCAGCATGCTGAAGCGCGGCGACATCGCCGTCTATACGCTGATCAAGGACGAGGTCGAGGGCCGCAAGATCACCGCCGGCACCCGCACTTTCGACCTCGCCTCGGGCGGTGTCGAGGTCAAGGTCTGCGATGACATCGCCGCCAAGATCCCGGCAGAGATGACCGCCAAGCTCGACGAGATCAAAAAGGGCATCGTCGACGGCAAGATCGTGATCGCCAAGGCGAAATAAGCCAACACCAGCGCCTCCCTCCCAAGAAAGCGCTAGACTGATCCGCCGCGGCTTGCCGCGGCGGATCAGTGTCCAATCTGCGAGAGCCATGTTGTCGAACACGCCGGGGTCGCCGACCCTCCACAGCAATGCCGCGATGGCCGTCGAGTTGACCGGCATCACCAAGCGTTTTGGCGCATTCGTGGCCAATGACGGCATCGACCTTGCGGTCCGCCGCGGCGAGATCCACGCCATCATCGGCGAGAACGGTGCCGGCAAGACGACGCTGATGAACATCCTGTTCGGCCTCTTGCAGCCGGACGAAGGCTCGATCCGGCTGAACGGTGAAGAGATCGTGATCGCCGATCCGTCCGTCGCGATAAAGGCCGGCCTCGGCATGGTTCACCAGCATTTCAAGCTGGTTCCCTCGCTCTCGGTTGCCGACAACGTCTTTCTCGGCATGGAAATCCGTCGCCATGGACTTATCGACCACGCTGCGCAGGTGGCGCGAACGCGCGACCTGTCGAAGCGCTTCGGCCTGCAGGTCGATCCGACCGAGCGCGTCGGGCTGCTCTCGGTCGGCATAGAGCAACGCATCGAAATCCTGAAGGTCCTGGTGCGCGGCGCGCGCACCATCATCCTCGACGAACCGACCGCGGTGCTGACGCCGCAGGAAAGCCGCGAACTGTTCCAGACGCTGCGCAGCTTCGTGGCCGAGGGCATGACGGTGATCTTCATTTCGCATCACCTGGAAGAGGTGATGGAAGTGTCCGACACGGTGACGGTGCTGCGCAACGGCAGGAAGGTGGCGACCCGGCCGACGGCCGAGCTCAGCAAGGACCAGTTGGTGCACATGATGGTCGGCCGCGAGGTCAGCTTCGACCGCCGGCCGCGCGCTTCGCTGCACGGCGACGTAGTGCTCGAAGTGAAGGATCTGTGGGCGCGCGACGATCGCCTGCTGCCGGCCCTTCGCGATGCCAGTTTCACGGTCCGCTCCGGCGAGGTGGTGGGGATCGCGGGTGTGGCCGGCAATGGACAGACGGAGCTGGCGGAAGTGCTTTCGGGCCTGCGGCCGGCAAGCCATGGCGGGGCCTGGCTGAAGGGCCAGAATCTCACCGATCTCTCGCCCGCCGCGATCCGCCAGGCAGGCCTCGCCCATGTTCCAGGCGACCGCATGGTACGCGGGGTCGATCGCAACGCTTCGATAGCGGCCAACACCCTGATGGGCCGCCAGCATCGTGCACCATGGAGTCGTGGCGGCATGCTCAACTGGAATGCCATAAATCAAAACGCCGAAACGCTGATCAAGAGCTTCGATATTCGCGCGCGCGGACCGAGCGATGCGGTCAAGCGGCTTTCGGGCGGAAACATCCAGAAGGTCGTTCTGGCACGCGAATTCACCAATGGCGCCGATTTCCTGCTGATCGACCAGCCGACGCGCGGCGTCGACATCGGCGCCCAGGAGGCCATTCATGACGAGATCATGCGCCAGCGCGCCGCCGGCCGCGCGATCCTGCTGATTTCCGTGCAACTCGACGAACTGGCCGCCCTTGCCGACCGCATCCTGGTGATGTTCAACGGGCGGATCATGGGCGAGGTCTCTGGCGATGACGCCGACGAGGAGCGCATCGGCATGATGATGGCAGGCGTGGCCGCACCGGAATTCGCCGCGGAGACCGCATCATGAAAGACCATTTGCATGCCGTTTCCGGCCAGGTCATCGCCATCGGCGTGGCACTGCTGATGGGCGCGATCATCATCCTCATGGTCGGCGAAAGCCCGGTGCGTGTGTTCATGACACTGTTGCGCGGCGCCTTCGGCGATCAGGAGAAGATTGCCGGGACCTTGCTGCAGACGACGCCGATCCTGATCTGCGGTGTCGCTGCCTGCATCGGCTTGCGCGGCGGCATGTTCAACGTCGGCATCGAGGGCCAGCTGTTCCTCGGCGGCTTCGCCGCCGCCTGGGTCGGCTTTGCCATGCCCCTGCCCGCGGGCATCCACACGCTGGCAGCACTGGCGCTGGCGATCGTGGCAGGCGCGGCCTGGGTCGCCATCCCCGCCTATTTCCGCGCCCGCTACAACACCAACGAGGTCGTCTCGACGATCCTGTCGAACTACGTGGCGGTGCTGCTCACATCCTATTTCACCATCTTCCTGTTCAAGCGGCCGGGCGGCTGGTCGGAGACGCCGCCGATCCTGGCGACATCCTATCTGCCGGAGATCTTCACTTTTTCGCGGTTGAACTGGGGCCTGGTCATTGGCCTGGTGCTGGCGGTCGGCGCGGCCCTTGTCTTCCGCTACACCAGATGGGGTTACGGCGTCACGATGGTCGGCTCGGCGCCGAAATTCGCCGAATATGGCGGCGTCAACGTGAAACGGCAGGGCTTCCTGGTCCTGCTGCTTTCGGGGGCCGTCGGCGGGCTGGCCGGCGGCGTCGAGACGCTCGGCGTCCACCACCGCTTCATGGAAGGATTTGCTCCCGGTTTCGGCTTCGACGGGCTGATCGCCGCCCTGCTCGCCAATGGCTCGCCGGTCGCCACCATCTTCACCGCACTGTTCTTCGGCGCCCTGCGCAACGGATCGCTGCTGCTTGAGGTCGATACCAGCGCGTCGCGCGAAATCATCACCGTGATCCAGGCGCTGATCATCCTCAGCGTGTCGGCCCAGGTGCTGGTGAGAAAGCGCGGCGACAGCCAGGCAGGGGAGCGGCGATGGAAATTCTAGACAAGCTCATCAACGTCGCGCTGATCGCGGCGACGCTTCGCACCACCGCGCCCATCCTTCTGGTCGCGCTTGGCGGCTCGTTCACCACCAAGGCCGGCATCTTCAACATCGGCCTCGAGGGGCAGATGCTGGTCGGCGCCTTCTTCGCCGTCCTTGGTTCGATCTGGACCGGTTCCGCACTGGCGGGCGTCGCCTGCGGCGTTGCGGCGGCGCTCGTCTTCGCCCTGGTTTTTGCTGTCCTGGTGGTGAGCTTCAAGGCCAATGAAGTTGTCGTCGGGCTGGCGCTCAACATCCTGGCCGGCGGCATGACGATCTCGCTGATGAAAGCGATCTTCGGCACGCGCGGTTCGATCGTCGGTCATGGCATCGTCGGCCTGCCGAAAGTCCAGCTGCCCGGCGCCCGCGACCTTCTCGGCTCCTGGGCGCCGCTGATCTCCGGCTTCACGCCGCTCGTCTATGCCGCCTTCATCGCCGTGCCGCTGCTGGTCGTCTGCTACAACAGGACGCGGCTCGGCCTCTATATCCGCGTCGTCGGCGAAAAGCCGGAAGCCGCCGAGGCGCTTGGCATCTCGATCACCCGCGTCCGCTACATCGCATCCCTGCTGTGCGGATTGCTGGCGGGCCTCGCCGGCGCGCATCTGTCCCTCGGCTACATCACCATGTTCACCGAAAACATGTCGTCGGGCCGTGGTTTCATGGCGGTGGCGATCCTGATCTTTTCCAACGGCGATCCGCTGAAGGTGCTGGCCGGCTGCCTGCTGTTCGGCTTCGCCGATGCCTTTTCGTTGCGCCTGCAGACGTTTGGCTATCCGTCCTACCTGGTTCTCACCGTCCCCTATGTCGTTGCGCTGA
Organism: Mesorhizobium sp. M7A.F.Ca.CA.002.15.2.1; assembly: GCF_003998715.1. Taxonomy (NCBI): domain Bacteria; kingdom Pseudomonadati; phylum Pseudomonadota; class Alphaproteobacteria; order Hyphomicrobiales; family Phyllobacteriaceae; genus Mesorhizobium; species Mesorhizobium sp. M7A.F.Ca.CA.002.15.2.1. The sequence continues at coordinate 7,135 of NZ_RZPI01000048.1, read as the reverse complement.
TCGCATTGTTCGCGCTGTCCTACCGGGCGCGTCCAAGGATCATCGCGGAGACGCTGGAATCGATGCGGAAACTGCTGTCGGTAGACAGGAACACCGAACCCGGCGGCAAAAATCCCCAGTGAAGGAAGCCTTTATGGAACGCATAATCCTCGACGTGGATTCAGCCGGCGACGATATTCTCGCCGTGCTGTTTGCAGCGGTCAATCCCAAACTCCGGCTCGAGGGCGTGACCACCGTGACCGGTGCGGCCGGCCCGATCGAACAGGTCACCAACGTCGTCCTCAACACGCTGACGCTCGCCGGGCGTGACGATATCCCGGTTCACGCCGGCGCGTGGCGGCCGATCGTCGGCAACGCCAAGGCCGACATGGAGGCGCCGGTGCATTTCGAAAAACGGCTTGTCGCCCGCTTCGGCGATCGCCTGAAGAAGTTCAACCCGCCGGCGCCGACGCCGGTGCGGCAGGCCACGTCGGGACATGCGGTCGATTTCATCATCGAGACGGTCATGGCCAATCCGGGCGAGATCACGCTGGTGACGACCGGCCCGCTGACCAACGCGGCGATGGCGCTGTTGCAGGAGCCGCGATTGACCGGTGCACTCAAGCGGCTGATCGTGCTCGGTGGCAATTTCCAGACGCCGGGCAACATCACACCCCTGTCGGAATACAACATCTGGGCCGATCCGGAGGCTTCGCGCATCGTGCTCAACGCCGATGTCGAGAAGATCCTCGTCCCCCTCGACATCTGCGAGGACAACCGCGTCGCCGACTCGATGCTGACGCGCGACGACATCGCCGACATGCAGGCCGTCGCCAAGGACAATCCCGTCCTTGAGATGATCGCCGACAGCTTCCCGATCTACATCGACATCTGGCGCGAATTCTTCGACCTCGTCGGGTTCCCGATGGATGACGTGATCACCGTGGCGCTGGCTTTCGATCCCGGCCTGGCGACGATGACCGAGCCGCTGTTCGCCGACGTCGTGCTCGACGGCAGGCTGGCGCGCGGCCAGACCGTCGCCTATCGCGGCCGGCAATTGCTGCCCGGCGGCGGGCCCAAGACCACCCGCATCTGCACCGGCCTGGACGGCCGGCGTTTCCTCGACGGCTTCAAGAAAACCATAGCGCGCTACGAGCGGGCGGCGTGAAAGACGACATGATGACCAAGCCAACTCCTATCCTGTTCGACTGCGACCCCGGCCACGACGACGCCATCGCGCTGGTCATGGCGCATCGCTCGCCGGCCATCGAACTCATCGGCGTCACCACGACCTGCGGCAATGCGGAAGTCGAGAAGACGACCGCCAATGCCTTGCGCATCCTGGAGTATATCGGCGCCGGCGACGTGCCTGTCGCGCAGGGCTGTCACCGCCCGCTGGCGCGCCCGCTGGTGCTCGGCACCGCCGATGGCCCGAGCGGGCTCGAGGGCTCGCCCTACCTGCCGCAGGCGACGATCAAGCCGGTTGACCAGCATGCCGTCGATTTCCTGGCCGACAGGCTGCGCGCCGCGCCCGAACCGATCCTGGTCGTTGCCACCGGCCCGCTCAGCAATATCGGCCTGATGATCCTCAAGCATCGCGACGTGCTGCCCAAGATCAAGGAACTGATCTGGATGGGCGGCGTGTTCTACCGCAAGAGCGAGATCATCACGCCGACCGAATTCAACGCGTTCTGCGATCCCGAAGCGCTGAAGATCGTGCTGGACAGCGGCGTGCCGATCCTGATGGTCGGCCTCGACGTCACCATGCAGGTGCTGATCGAGGCGCCGCAATATGCCGAACTCGCCACCATCGACACGCCGCTCGGCCGGCTCGTCAACGACTGGCTGCTGTTCTACGAGAAGCTGCACCGCAACTCGATGGGCGTCGGCGGCGCCATGCACGATCCGCTGGCGCTGGCGCTGGCCATCGACCCGACCTTGGTGCGCACTCGCCCTGCCCATATCGGCGTCGACCTGTCCGGCACCTACGCCTTCGGCGCGACCATCGCCGACTACTGGGGCGAGCGCGGTGAAAAGGACAATGCCCGCATCGCCCATGAGGTCGACGCGGACCGCTTCTTCAAGCTGATGTTCGATCTCCTGCGGGACTGAACATCCAACGGACTGAGGGTTAGCGGAACAGATATTTCGAGACTTCCGGGTTGCCGCGACGCCACATCACATTGTCCAGGAAGTAATGGTGCACGTTGATGAATATCCACGCGATGAAGAGGAAAAGCGACGAGCCGAGCACCTGTTTGTCGTAGGGAACCAGGGCACTTAGCGCCATCGGCACGAGCCAGAAACCGAGAGCACCGAGAATTGTGCCGGCGACGATGAATATCAGCACCCGCAGCCTGTACATCGGCCCAAGAATGGACAGCACCCTGAATTCCGGATCCTTGACGGCATCCGCGCGGTCGCGCTCGACATTGGTCTGGTAACGCCAGACCACCGCCAGATACTGCAACGAATGGAGCGCCGGCACCACGAGCAGCCAAAGCGGATTTAGGGCCACGAACAGAATCCAGGCATAGAGCGACACGACGTAAGCGACGACGCCGTTATACGGCAGCGCGCCGCCATGTTTGCGCCAGCGATTGACGAACATCACGGCGGTGGCCGCCGAGGAGGCAGCGGCGACCGCGAGCGCGATGTTGAGGAGCCAGGGCGGGACAGCGAATGTGTAGTAGTCCAGGCCCCAGTACTGCCTTTCGGTGATCACCACGTTTGTCTGGAGCCAGGCGAACAGCCACACGGCATATCCGTTGAACAGCAGCGCTTTCTTGTCCTGGTCGCTGAAGAATTTGCGCTTCAGCACCGCGTCCACCATCAGCATGCCATAGCCTTGCTTGACGTAGTGCCAGCCGACGAAAAAGCCCATCGCGTTGGTGGCATATCCCAGCAGGCGGGCGTTGCCGGTTACGGAGCCATAGGCGAAGAAAGCGACCATGATCATTGGGACGGCAATGCCCGCGATGATGTAGCGGATCTGGAGATTCCTGTCATATCCGTCGCCGCGCACCTTGCGCCCGAAATCGCGATAGAAAATCTGATACGAGTGGGCAAAATGTGGATGGTTTATCAGATTGGCGAGCAAGAGCATTACCGCCGCCACAACGCCCTCGTATCTAAGAGGCACAAAGAACAGGATCGGCAGGATCAGGAACGCGCTCCCGCCGAGCATGAAAAAATCGATGAACGGACCAAATAGATATTTCTGTGGAGGCGCCGCGACCGAGACCGGAGCATCCGCCGAAAGGTGAAGTGCCATGCTGCCTTCTCCCTGTGATTGTTTATCTAGCCATCAACCTGATAGGAATTTTTTCTTGACTCCCTGCACTCAGCTATGGTACATTTTTGTCCATGGTGCTGATTTGCGCCAGTGACCCGCCGCACAGGCGGGTTTTCGTTTGTTCCGTCAGCCAACGCGCCGGCGAAGGCTTCGGGGAAGTGTCGATCGCAGCGCGTTCAGCCGCGCGAACTGTCGAGGTCAGTTGAGCTGATTGAGGATCCCAGAACTGCTCGCCAGGATCAAGCTCTTGTAGATCAGGAACGCCAGCGTACAGATCGCGGCCAGCGAGGTCGGCACGCCGAACGGCACCACCCCCTTGCGGTCCAGATGCTGGACGATGAGCCGAAAAGCGCCCGCCGGCAGCAGGAATGGGTTTTTCACGATCGCGGCAGTGGCCAAGGCGAAAACCAGGAGCAGCACCGAAAACACCGCGAGACCGCTGCCGCTGATCAGGAAGGGCACGACTGCTATCAGCTTGACATCGCCGGCGCCGATCTTGCGCAAGGCCCAGAAGGGCAAGAGCGCGACGAACAACAGAAGCCCTGCACTGGTGCTCAGTCCCATGTCCCACCACGACCCGGATTGGAGCGACAGCAACAGCAGGCCCCCGGCGCCCAGACAGAGCAGCAGCAGCACGTCGCGATTGGAAATTTTCTGGGTGGTGAAATCGAGCCAGGCAATCCTGGCCAGCAGAGGGATTGCGAGCACCTTCAGCAGCAGCGCTTCGGCAAGCAACATGCTAGCGCTCGACGTTCTGCACGCTTGACGACAAAAGCTTCAGATTGTTGGCGACGGTCGGGTCGTTGGGCGCCAGCTCGTAAGCCTTGAGGAAGTTCGAGCGGGCATCCTGTAACTTGCCGCGCAGCAGGTAGGAATAGCCGACATTGTTGTAATATTCGGGCGTCGCGCCGCCCAGCTTGAAGGCCCTGGCATAGGCCCGGTCGGACAGGTCGAAGCGGTGGATCCGGTCGGTGCAGGCGGCCAGCCCCATCCAGGCGTTACCATCATTGGGTGCCAGTTGCGTCGCCTTGAAGAACAGTGCGCCGGCATTGCCGTAATTCTCGGCGCGGAACTGGTTCTTGGCTTCCGCGACCGCCTGGTCCGAGGCATAGTATTCGACGTCGCCGACCGTTTTCAGTCCGTCGAAAGCATCGCCAAAAGACGTCACGTCGCCCTTCGACGGCTCGTTGGTGCGCACGACACCGTCGGTTGTGTCCGCCGTCTGGCAACCGGCAAGCACCGCCATGAGCAGACAGGCCGCGGCCGCGATAACCCTCTTCATACGTCCGTCCCCTGGGCCCCCGACTCACATTAGGGCCAAATGATATACTAAACTAGAAGAAAACGCCTCTCATGCGAATGATGACCGGCAACATGATCACCACCATCACGACTGGGAATATACAGAGACCCAACGGAATCATCATCTTGACCGGGAGTGAATTGGCGCGCTCCTCGGCACTCAGAATTCTCTGACTGCGCATTTCGGCGCTATAAACACGCAAGGCATCGGTGAGGCTGGTGCCGAGTTCTTCCGATTGCCGGAACAGCACCGCTAGTGCCCGCGCCTCCTCAAGGCCTATGCGATCGGCGAGTTCCCGTAACGCCTCCCGCAACGGCTTGCCGGCGCGCAGTTGCAAATTCATGATAGACAGTTGGATCCCCAGCCACTTGTGGGTGGCAGCCATTTCGTGACTCACACGTTCGACCGCCGCCTCAAGGCTCATGCCTGCATCGGCGCATGTGATCATCATGTCCATGAAGTCGGGAAAGGCACGGCGATAGATTCGTTTCTGACCATTCTCGAAGCGATCGAGCATGATGCTCGGAATCACCATGCAGGCCAGGCCGAACAAAGCAGAGCCGGCAAAGGTTATGAAACCAGGCAGCTGTGGTGGAAGGACCCGCGACAGCAGGGCATAGATGGCCAAAAACCCAATGCAGACTGCAACCAGACGGGACAGGGTGTAAACCAGCGGTGCACTTGATTTGTAAAAGCCGGCACGAAAGAGCTTCGCCTCCAAAGCATTCGGCTCATCGCGCTCCTTTTCGATCGACTTGAAGTAGGCGTCGACTGGCCGTTGTGCCGCAAGCTTGGCAAGCACGTCCTGTCCAAGCATTGACCGGCGGTCTGTAATTCCTTCGCCCATCAGGCTCTGCGCGACGAGCTTTCGTGTTTGCAGAGCCGGCAGGAAGACGAGCGCACCGAACAGGAAAAAAGATGCCGCCGCCGCAAACACGACGATAGATACCAAGAAACCCAGATCCTGAATATTCGAAAACAATTTTATTCGTCGCCCCTGTTAGAAATCAAAATTAACCATTCGATACATGATGAAATCCCCCAACAAAGCCCACACCCCGAATACGGTGAAGACTGGGAAAATGAGCTGATCGTGCCACACGCCTCCATAATAGGAGGGAGCAAGAAGTTGAAGGATCAAGAACATGACGAGCGGAAACAGTGATATAATCCAGGCCGATACGCGCCCTTCAGCGGAAAGCGCCCGAATTTTCATTCGAAGCTTTTGCCTTTCTCGCAGTACCGAGGATAGGTTGGACAAGATTTCGGTCAAATTACCGCCGGTCTTGGCCTGGATCGACAGGGATACCGACAGCAACTGAAGACCCTCGAAGCCGACACGCTGCGAAAGCTTTCGCACAGCCTGCTCGATGCTGAGACCGAAAGTGATCTCATCGGAGACGATGCCGAACTCGGTGCCGAGCGGATCCGGCATTTCGCGCGCGACCAGACCGATGGCGACCGAAGCCGGGTGTCCGGCGCGCAGCGAACGAACGATCATGTCGAGCGCGTCCGGCAGCTGTTTGGCAAACTTCTGGATTCGCTTGTTGCGGGCGCGCCGGAGGACGAGAAGCGGCAGGACAAGCCCTACGACCAGAAAGATAAGAAGCGACGCCAAAGCGGAAAAATTGAAGAGTACCAGGAGCAACGCCATCGCTAGTCCGACGAGCAGGAATGTCGCGGCGAACGTCAGGGGATTTCCGGTGATGCCGGATTGAGTATAGAGTCTGTTCAGCCACACCATTCCAAAAAGAAAGTCGCCGGAGTCAGTGAGGCCACGCTCCCGCAGCAATCCCTGTAGCGTTTGTTCGGCCGGGACGTCGCCAGCGAGCCGCTTCAATCGGCGATTGACTGCTAGAGACCGAGAGCGGCGGCCGGCAAATGAAAGATAAAGAGCTTCGCCGGCGAGGATGACCGAGGCTGCCGCCAGCATGTAGATGAAGTATAGCAGAGCTTGACCAGTCGGCATCAGAGGGCAACCTGCGGGTTGAAGGCGTCCTTGGCAAAATGATGGCCAAGCGTCGCCGCCTCTGGAGCGAAGCGCGGACGGACACCGGTTGCGCGAAAGTCTCCGACGACCTTGCCCTCGGCCGTCACCTCACGGCGGACGAAATGATAGATTTCCTGAAGCTGCACGACATTGCCCTCCATGCCGGTCAGTTCCGATATGGAGGTGACACGCCTGCCGCCATCCGAGAGACGCTGTGTCTGGACGATGATGTCGATGGCGGAGGCGATCTGCGCCCGGATCGAATCATGCGTCATCGGCATGCCGGCCATGCCGACCATCTGCTCCAGCCGCGAGATCGCATCGCGCGGCGTGTTGGCATGGATTGTCGTCATCGAGCCTTCGTGGCCGGTGTTCATTGCCTGCAGCATGTCGAAAGCTTCCTCGCCGCGCACCTCGCCGACGATGATGCGGTCCGGTCGCATGCGCAGCGCGTTCTTCAGCAATTCGCGCTGGCGAACCTCGCCCCTGCCCTCGACATTGGGCGGGCGCGTCTCGAGCCGGCCGACATGCGGCTGCTGCAATTGCAGTTCTGCCGCATCCTCGATGG
>NZ_RZPI01000489.1:0-4377 GCF_003998715.1 Mesorhizobium sp. M7A.F.Ca.CA.002.15.2.1 | reverse complement strand
ATTGGGACGAGACGCGCGCCAACCGCTCGGGCGATGCGTTCTCGCAGGCGCTGAAGCTTGCCAATGACGGCAAGAACGATGAGGCGCTGACCGCGCTCGATCAGTTGGAGAAGGATGGCTACGGCGCCTATCCGCTGCTCGCACGCATGCGCGGCGCGACCGTCAAGGCGAACAAGGGCGACGTTCCCGCCGCCGTCAAGGATTTCGACGAAGTCGCCGCCGACACGGCCATTCCCCAGAGCATTCGCGACATGGCGCGGCTGCGGGCAGCGCTGCTGCTCGTCGACCATGGCTCGTTCGCCGACGTGTCCAGCCGTATCGAAGCGCTGACATCCGACACCAACACGCTGCGCCACACGGCGCGCGAGGCGCTCGGCCTTTCCGCCTGGAAGGAAGGCAAGACGCAGGATGCGCTGAAACTGTTCGACCAGATCGCCGCCGATGACGGCGCCCCGCGCAACACCCGCGAGCGCGCAACATTGATGTCCGAGCTGATCCGCGGGTCGGGCAGTGCGTCGTGACCTTCAAAGTCGCCATCATCGGCAGACCTAACGTCGGCAAATCGACTCTCTTCAATCGGCTGGTGGGAAGAAAGCTGGCGCTTGTCGACGACACGCCGGGCGTCACCCGCGACCGTCGCGTCCACGCCGCCAAGCTCTACGACCTGCATTTCGATGTCATCGACACCGCCGGCTTCGAGGACGCTGGTGCCTCGACCTTGCCCGGCCGCATGCGTGCGCAGACCGAGATCGCTATCCGCGAGGCCGACCTGATCTTCTTCACCATCGATGCCAAGTCCGGCCTTTTGCCTGACGACAGGACCTTCGCCGAGATCGTGCGCAAGTCCGGCAAGCCGGTCGTGCTGGTCGCCAACAAGGCCGAGGCGAAGGGCGCCCAGGGCGGTATGCTGGAAGCCTGGGAGCTCGGCCTTGGCGAGCCGATCCCGGTTTCGGCCGAGCATGGCCAGGGCATGCCCGATTTGCGCGACGCCGTGATCGGCGCGCTCGGCGAAGCGCGCGCCTTCGGCGAAGACGAAGATGGCGAAGACGAAGAGATCGCTGCCGGCGAGGTGCTGATCGGCGAGGATATCGCCGATCCGGATGCCGAGCACACCTATGACGACACCAAACCGATGCGCATCGCCGTCGTCGGCCGTCCCAATGCCGGCAAGTCGACGCTGATCAACGCGCTGATCGGCGAAGAGCGGCTGCTCACCGGACCGGAAGCCGGAATCACCCGTGATTCGATCTCGGTCGATTGGGATTGGCATGGCCGCCGCCTGAAGCTGTTCGATACGGCCGGCATGCGCCGCAAGGCCAGGATTCACGAAAAGCTCGAAGTGATGTCGGTGCAGGACGGCCTGCGCGCCATCCGCTTCGCCGAGATCGTCATCATCGTGCTCGACGCCACCATTCCCTTCGAGAAGCAGGATCTGCAGATCGCCGACCTGATCATCAGGGAAGGCCGGGCGCCGGTGATCGCCTTCAACAAATGGGACCTGATCGACCATCCCCAGGAGCTTCTGGCCGAACTGCGCGAGAAGACGGAACGGCTTCTTCCCCAGGCGCGCGGCCTGCAGGCCGTACCTGTCTCCGGCGAGACCGGGCGCGGCCTCGACAAGCTGATGGATGCCGTCATCAGGACCCACAAGGTATGGAACAGCCGCGTCTCGACTGGCAAGCTCAACCGCTGGCTGGAAGGCATCCTGGCACACCATCCGCCGCCTGCCGTGGCAGGGCGCCGGCTGAAGGTCAAATACGTCACCCAGGCCAAGACCCGGCCGCCGGGTTTCGTTGTCCAGTGCTCGCGGCCCGATGCGATGCCGCAATCCTATGTCCGCTATCTCTCCAACAGCCTGCGCGAAGCCTTCGATATGCCCGGCGTGCCGATCCGCATCGCGCTGCGCACGTCGGACAATCCGTTCGCCGGCAGGTCGAACAAGCGTAAATAAGCGGTCGGGCGCTGGATACCTGTTCCGGCTGTCTAAGCGACCTCCTTCAACCGCTCGTCCCGTGGCAGCGCCTGCAACGCCGCCTGCAGCAATATGTCGGCCAGCCGCGCTGCCACCGGATCCAGTTCAGCATCCTTCTGGTGCAGCACCAACGCCATTTTGGGCAATGCCGGCAGCCCGGCGATCTCCGGCGTCATCGCGCTGACGCTGGCCGGCAGGCCGATGTCGGTGCGGATTGTCAGCCCCAGCCCCGCCGCCACGGCTGCCCAGATGCCGCCAAGGCTCGGGCTGGAAAAGGCCATCCGCCACGACAGGCCGGCGCGGTCGAGCGTTTCGGTTGCCACCGTGCGCAGAAGGCATGGCGCTTCGAGCGCCACCAGCGGCAGCGGCTCACTGTTGCGCAGGCTGGTCTCGATACGCTTTGCCGGCCCGATCCAGCGCATCGGCACATCGGCGACATGCTGGCTGTAGGGCAGCGTTTCGCCGCAGTGCCAGGCGAGCGCGATATCGAGGCTGCCTGACAGGACCCTTTCGGCAAGGTCGTGGCTGCGTGCGATCCTGGCTTCGATCTTCACCTTGGGGTGCGCCCGGGCAAATCGGCCGAGCACGTCCGGCAGCACCGCCTCGCCGAAATCTTCCTGCAAGCCGAGCCGTACCCAGCCTTCCAGCTCGACACCGTGGATGGCGGATGCCGCCTCGTCATTCAATTCGATCAGCCTGCGCGCATAGCCGAGCATGGTCTCGCCTGCCTCGGTCAAAGCGAGGCCGCGTCCTGATTTGCGGAAGATCGGCGTCGCCGCCTGTTCTTCCAGTTTCTTCAATTGCGCGCTGACCGCCGACGTCGACCGGCCAAGCCGGTCAGCGGCCTTGGCAAAGCTACCCAGCTCCATGCCGGTGACGAAACTGCGCAGGACGTCGAGGTCGAATGTCACGCGTCGCATGTTGGAAGTCCCGATTTTCAGGATTGTAAGTTCAAAACTTCCTGATTTTCAGGACGAAATTATGGCGGTAGGGACAGATCGTCAAGGCCGGACCGCTGGCCAGCACGGGAAATGAAGTCATGTCCGCCATTGTCAATTGCACCGACCGGCAGCCGTCGGAACTTCTGGAAGATACCGGTTCCACCGGGAGGGTGTTCACGCCGGGCCATCGCTGGAAAGTCCTGGGCATCGGCGTTGCCGCCAATGCCGCCTTCTCGGCTACGTTCTCCGGCATCCCGGCGACGGCGGTCGTTCTTCGCCAGGGCTATCACCTAGGCAATGCCGAACTCGGTCTGGCGCTCGGCCTTCTCGGGCTTGGGGTCGCGCTCAGCGAACTGCCCTGGGGCTTGCTCACCGATCGCTGGGGCGACCGCCGCGTGCTGTTGATCGGGCTCGGCGCGACGGCGGCGTGGCTCCTGGTCATGGCGATGCTGGTCGTGCCGACAAGGACCGGTACTCCCGATGTCACGCTGCTCTCCACGAGCCTATTCATCACCGGATTGCTCGGCGGCAGCGTCAACGGTTCGAGCGGCCGCGCCATCATGGGCTGGTTCCGGGAAAACGAGCGCGGCTTCGCCATGAGCATCAGGCAGACGGCGGTGCCGCTTGGCGGCGGCCTTGGCGCGCTCGTGCTGCCCTCGCTTGCGCTGGCTTTCGGCTTTGCCGCGGTGTTCGGAGTCCTGGCGGGTGCATCCGCTCTGTCTGCCCTGTTCGCCTGGCGCTGGCTGCACGAGCCGCCGACGGCGGGCGAGGGCCATCCCGCTTCGGCTGTGGCCGGACCGGCGCCGCTGCGCAATCGCGACGTCTGGCGTATCGCGACCGCCATCGGCCTGCTCTGCTTTCCGCAGGTGGCCGTGCTCACCTTCGCCTCCGTATTCCTGCACGACTTCGTTGGGTTGGGAACGGCGGCAATCAGTGCCAGCCTCGCCGCGGTGCAGATCAGCGCCATGGTCATGCGCATCTGGAGCGGCCGCTTCACCGACCGTTATGGCAACCGCCGCCAATTTCTTCGCCTGTGCAGCGCGTTCAGCGCCCTTGCCTTCGCCATGCTTTGGCTGCTGGTCCTGTTCGGCCCAACCATTCCGGGCGGCCAGCTCATCTGGTCGGCGGTTCTTCCGGTCGTGCTTATTGTCGCAGGCATCTCTGTCTCCGCCTGGCACGGCGTCGCCTACACCGAGCTTGCCACCCTTGCCGGCGCCGGCCATGTCGGAACCGCGCTCAGCCTTGCCAACACCTTTGTTTTCGTCGGCTTCTTCCTGGTGCCGGTGGCCATTCCGGGGCTCTTGCACCTCTGGTCCTGGTCCGGCGTCTGGCTGGCGGCCGCCATCTGCGCGCTGATCGCCCGGCCGATCTTCCTGCGCCCGGCCTGAATGGTCCGGCCGCAAAATCGCCCGACTTCGCAACCACGACCTCGGGCCGACCGGGAAAACCCGATCGAATCCGTTA
>NZ_RZPI01000488.1:0-4383 GCF_003998715.1 Mesorhizobium sp. M7A.F.Ca.CA.002.15.2.1 | reverse complement strand
ATGCTCCCGTGCGCAGAATGTCTTCCAGAACCTCAACCGCCAGCCACACATCCTTGTAGCTGACATAGAGCGGCGTGAAGCCGAAACGGATGGTCGACGGTGCGCGGAAGTCACCGATCACCCCGCGCTCGATCAGCGCCCGCATGATTTGATAGCCGTGGTCGTGAAGGAACGACACCTGGCTGCCGCGCCTGGTCGCGTCGCGGGTGGTCTCCAGCGTGAGACCGTAGGCGCCGCACTTGGCTTCGACGAGCTGGATGAACAGTTCTGTCTGCGCGACGCTCTTCTTTCGCAATGCCGCCATGTCGACGTCGCTCCAGATGGCAAGCGCGCCTTTGAGCGCCCGCATCGACAGGACCGGTTGCGTACCGCACAGAAAACGGCGGATGCCGGTGCCGGCAACATAACCCCGTTCGAAGGCAAAGGGCCGCGCATGGCCCCACCAGCCGCTGAGCGGCTGGCTGATATCGCCGTGGTGGCGCTGCGCGGCATAGATGAAGGCCGGCGCGCCCGGACCGCCGTTGAGGTACTTGTACGTGCAGCCGACAGCGAAATCGGCATTTGCCTGATCGAGCTCGACGGGCAGGGCGCCGGCGGTGTGGCAGAGATCCCAGACGATCAGCGCTCCGGCCGTATGAGCCCTGCGCGTCAGCGCCGCCATGTCGCGCAGTTCACCCGATTTGTAATTGACGTGGTTGACCAGCACCACCGCGACGTTTTCGTCGATCAGATCTTCGATGGTCGGCGCGTCGACGCCCGCGAGGCGCAGCAGGACGCCATCCCGGGTCGAGGCCACGCCTTCGGCGATGTACAGGTCGGTGGGAAAACTGTCACCTTCGGCGACGATGGCTGACCGGCCGGGCCGCATCTCCATCGCTGCGTGCAGCACCTTGTAGATGTTGGTCGATGTCGTGTCGCAGACAACGGTCTGGCCGGCCGCGGCTCCTATCAGGCGTCCGAGTTGGTCGCCGAGTTCGATCGGCATCTCGAACCATCCGGCCGTGTTCCAGGCTCGGATAAGATCTCGGGCCCATTCCTGCGTCGCCGCCTGCTGCAGCTCGCCGAAAACGGCATGAGATGCTGCCCCCAGTGAATTGCCGTCGAGATAGATCACCCCCTCCGGCAGAATGAAACGGTCGCGCATGGCCCGCAGCGGATCCGTGGCATCCATCGCTTCGACTGCGGCGAGATCAGGAATTCCACTCATGGTCAGTCCCCGGTTGTTCGCGAAGGGGTTTCCGCCACAGAGCGTCCCTTCGGTGAGCCTGTTCTCATTTCGATGATGTCAGAGCCGGGTGCGGACCGTCCACAGCTCCGGAAACAGCACGACCTCGAGCATTTTCTTCAGATACGAAGCGCCCGACGTGCCGCCGGTGCCGCGCTTCAGACCGATGATGCGCTCCACCGTGGTGACGTGGTTGAAGCGCCAGCGGCGGAAATAATCCTCGAAGTCGACCAGCTTCTCGGCCAGTTCGTAGAACATCCAGTAGCGCTGCGGATCGCGGTAGATAGTCTGCCAGGCGACCAGGACCTCTTCATTCTCGGTTCGCGTCTCACGCCAGTCCGTGCGCCTGGCATCGGCACCGATGTCGAATCCGTTGCGCGCCAAAAGCAGCAGCGCTTCGTCATAGAGCGACGGCTCGGCCAGAATGGCTTCCAGCTTTCCGCTGAGGTCAGGCCGATGCTTGTGAGGGCCGAGCATGGCCAGGTTGCGGTTGCCGGCCATGAACTCGATGGCGCGATACTGCCAGGACTGGAAACCCGAGGACTGGCCGAGCGCGTCGCGAAACTCGGTGTATTCGCTGGGCGTCATCGTCCGCAGCACATCCCAGGCATTGTTCAGCTGCTCGAAGATGCGCGCGACTCGCGACAGCATCTTGAAGCTCGGCTCAAGCCGGTCGGCGCGGATCGAGCGGATCGCGGCGCCAATCTCGTGCAAAGCGAGCTTCATCCACAGTTCCGAGGTCTGGTGCTGGATGATGAACAGCATCTCGTCATGCGCCGACGAGAGCGGTGTCTGCGCCTCCAGCACTTTCTCCAGGTGCAGATAGTCGCTGTACGACATGCGCTCGTTGAACGACATCTGTGCGCCTTCGGACGCCGGATCGTAGGGCTCGCTCAATTGACTTTCTCCGTGCGCAGCCGGAAGCGCTGGATCTTGCCGGTCTGGGTCTTGGGCAAAGCAGCAATGAATTTCACCGATCGCGGGTATTTGTAGGGCGCGATCGTCGCCTTGACATGGTCCTGCAGGCGCTTGGTCGTCAATGCGTCAGGCGCCACGCCCTGCACCAGCACGACATGCGCCTCGACGATCTGGCCGCGCTCGGCGTCCTCGGCGCCGATCACCGCGCATTCGGCGACGTCGGGATGTGACAGAAGTGCGGCCTCGACCTCGGGGCCGGCAATGTTGTAGCCGGCGCTGACGATCATATCGTCGGAGCGCGCGGCGAAATGGAAGAAGCCGTCCTCGTCCTGCGTGAAGGTGTCGCCGGTGATGTTCCAGCCGTCGCGCACGTAGTCCTTCTGCCTGATATCGGCCATGTAGCGGCAGCCGGTCGGGCCGCGCACCGCCAGCCTGCCGGTCGCGCCGCGCGGTACTTCGCGCATCTCGTCGTCGACGATGCGCGCCTCGTAGCCGCCGACCGGCTTGCCGGTCGACGCGGGCTTCATGTCGCCAAAGCGGTTGGAGATGAAGATGTGCAGCATTTCGGTGGCGCCGATGCCGTCGAGGATCGGCTTGCCGGTCTTTTGCGTCCACTCTTCGAAAACCGGAGCGGGCAAGGTTTCGCCGGCTGAAACGGCAACCCGCAGCGAAGACAAATCGGCACCTTCATCCATGGCCTTCAGCATGGCGCGGTAGGCAGTCGGCGCGGTGAAGGAGATCGTGGCTTTGTAGGTCTCGATGATGTGGATCATGTTGGGTGGCGTCGCCTGCTCCAGCAGCGTCGCCGCCGCACCGAAGCGCAGGGGAAAGATAGCGAGCCCGCCAAGGCCGAAAGTGAAAGCCAGCGGCGGCGAGCCGACGAAGATGTCGTCCGGCGTCACCTCCAGGATTTCGCGGGCATAGGCGTCGGCGATGATCAGGAGGTCGCGGTGGAAATGCATCGTCGCCTTCGGCACGCCTGTCGTGCCCGAGGTGAAGCCGAGCAGCGCGACATCGTCGCGGCCGGTGTTGACGGCGGTGAATGTCACCGGCTTGTCGAGAGCGGCACGATCGAGCTCGGCATCATGGTTGGCGGTGCCGTCGAAGCCTATGACCTGTTTGAGGAAGGTGCTGTCCTTGGCGCAGGCGGTCATCTCGTCCATCAGCCTGGTGTCGCAGAGCGCGACGGTGATTTCCGCCTTGTCGACGATCTTGGCCAGTTCGCCGGCGCGCAGCATAGGCATGGTGTTGACGACCACGGCGCCGACCTTGGTGGCAGCCAGCCAGCAGGCGACCATGGCGGGGTTGTTGGCCGAGCGGATCAGCACCCGGTTGCCGGGCTCGACGCCATAATTCTCGACCAGCGCGTGGGCGAGCCTGTTCGTCCAGTCGGACAGTTCCTTGTAGGTGCGGCGGCGGCCATTGCCGATCAGGGCTGTGCGGTCGCCGAGGCCCTTCTCGACCAGCCGGTCGGTCAGTTCGACACCGGCGTTGAGGCGTTCGGGATAGTCGAAGCCGTCGAGCAGTATATCGGGCCATTGCTCCGGCGGCGGCAGGTGATCGCGCGTGAACGTGTCGATATGCGCTGAAGGCCCAAGCATGTCGCCGCTCTCCCGTCTGCTGCCTGGCCAGTGCGCAATGCGCCTTGGCTGGATGTGGTGGATCCTAAGGTCCTGCTCTGAGGAGGCTTCGTGCTGCCCATCACGCCTGCTCGGAGATGCGCGCCGAAAGGGTGAACATCTGCAGGTGAGGGCAGCACAGCAGACCTCCCATTGTCGGCTGTTCGTGCGGGCAGGATCGCACCAGTCGAAATTTGTTTCAAGCCTAAAATGTTTTTGCCCTGGAGCATTGACGCATGGCGTGGCGCTGGCCATTGCTAGCGCAACAGCGATGCCGTTTTGGGGGAGGGCGCAGATGTTCGAACGTCACATCGTCGATTGGGATGATGCCTATGCCAACGGCGCGAACATTGCCGGCAGCGACCGTTGGCCAGCCGCCTGGTCCGAGCCAGCGGCAGCATTCCGCGATGCGCTCTCGGCAGAGAGCCGGGCACGGCTCGACATCGCCTACGGCGACAGGCCGCGCAATCGGCTCGATCTTTTCCTTCCCAAGGCCGCGCCCAAAGGACTGGTGGTGATT
This sequence comes from Mesorhizobium sp. M7A.F.Ca.CA.002.15.2.1, assembly GCF_003998715.1. Lineage (NCBI taxonomy): Bacteria > Pseudomonadati > Pseudomonadota > Alphaproteobacteria > Hyphomicrobiales > Phyllobacteriaceae > Mesorhizobium > Mesorhizobium sp. M7A.F.Ca.CA.002.15.2.1. The sequence continues at coordinate 101 of NZ_RZPI01000488.1, read as the reverse complement.
ATCCATGGTGGTTACTGGCTGGAGACCGACAAGAGCTTGTGGTCGCATCTCGCCAATGGCGCGGTCGGCAGCGGCTTCGCCGTTGCGATGCCCTCCTACAC
>NZ_RZPI01000487.1:0-4383 GCF_003998715.1 Mesorhizobium sp. M7A.F.Ca.CA.002.15.2.1 | reverse complement strand
ATTGCCAGCCGCGCCGGCGTCATGCCGGCCAACGTGCTGCCGGCGCCCAGCGCGGTCGCCGAGGCCTTCTGGCGGCTGACGCTGTCGGGCGAACTGATCCGCAACATCGGCGTCTCGACCGCGCGCGCCCTTGCCGGCTTTGCCGTCGGTGGCTCCATCGGTTTTGCGCTTGGCCTTGCCAACGGGCTGTCGACGCTCAGCCGCGGCCTGACCGACACGACGCTGCAGATGATCCGCAACATTCCGCATCTGGCGCTGATCCCGCTGGTCATCCTGTGGTTCGGCATCGACGAGGAAGCCAAGCTGTTCCTGGTGGCGCTCGGCGTGTTCTTTCCGATCTACGTCAACACGCTGCTCGGCATCCAGAGCGTCGACCCACAGCTGGTCGAGATGGGCCGCGTCTACGGCATGGACCGGCGCGCCCTGTTCTTCCGCGTCATCCTGCCCGGCGCGCTGCCGTCGATCTTCGTCGGCCTGCGCTATGCCCTGGGCATCATGTGGCTGACGCTGATCGTCGCCGAAACCATCTCGGCCAGTTCGGGCCTCGGCTACATGGCCATGCAGGCGCGCGAATTCCTGCTGATCGATGTCGTCGTGCTGTCGATCCTGATCTACGCGCTGCTCGGCAAGCTCGCCGACAGCCTCGCCCGCCTGCTCGAGCGTTTGTCGCTTGGCTGGCATCCGGCCTTCCAGAACGGATGAGAGATTGCCCATGACCGCCGCCAGCCTGACCGCAGCCCGTTCCTTCGTCGCCACGCCGGTGCGGCCGATCGGCTCCGTCGAAGGACAGCGGGCCTTTGCCTTCAGGCATGCCGGCAAGCGCTTCGGCGACAAGACCGTGCTCGACGGCATCGACCTGGACGTGCCGGCCGGGCAGTTCCTCGCCGTCATCGGCAAGAGCGGCTGCGGCAAGAGCACGCTGTTGCGGCTTCTGGCCGGGCTCGACCGGCCGACATCGGGATCGCTGTCCTTCGGCGTCGAAGAGGAAGGACACAGCCGCACGCGCTTCATGTTCCAGGAGCCACGGCTCCTGCCCTGGGCCAGCGTGGTGAAAAACGTCGAGGTCGGGCTGACCGGCATCGCCACCGGTAGCGAAGCGAGGCACCGCGCGCTCGACATCCTCGGCGAGGTCGGGCTTGCCGACCGGGCCGACGAATGGCCTTCGGTGCTGTCCGGAGGTCAGAAGCAGCGCGTGGCGCTGGCCCGCGCGCTGGTCGGCCACCCGCAGATCCTGGCTCTCGACGAGCCGCTCGGCGCACTCGACGCCCTGACCCGCATCGAGATGCAGCAGCTTCTGGAACGCATCTGGATCGCGCAGAAGTTCACGGCCGTGCTGGTCACGCATGATGTCGCCGAAGCGGTCGCGCTCGCCGACCGGGTCGTGGTGATCAGTGAAGGCCGGGTCGCGCTCGATCTGGATGTGCCCGTGGAACGGCCGCGCCGGCGCGGTTCGGTGGAGCTGGCCCGGCTGGAGGGCAAGATTCTGGATCGGCTGTTCGGGTAGGGCTGTCGGGGGCAGGGCCCTGGAGGACCGCCTTCCCCCACTCCGTCGCAGCTTCGCAGCACCACCTCTCCCCCCCTCCGGAGGGAGAGGAAAGGAGCCAAGGTCGGCGAGCTCGCGCTTTTCCTCTCCCCCGTCGATCGGGGGAGAGGTGGCCCGAAGGGCCGGAGTGGGGTCGACCTTTCATCAAGCTCACCCGCTTGACCGGTTCGCCCACACCAACCCGATCAGCCCGACCAGCATGGTGACGACGCCGATATAGAGCCATTGCGACTGGCCGGTCATGAAGCTGCCGCCGACAACGCCGATGCCTTGCAGCGACCACAGCGCGCCGACGGCAAGCACAATCAACGCCAGCAGATTTTTGGTCAGCCTCATTGCCGGATCTCCCTTTTGAAGTCGATTGGTTACAGCATCGGGACCGCGATAAAAGAGCCAAAGGAAGTGGCCCGGCCGCGCCGAGCTCTACTTGGATATTAATGTTCGATCTTGTCAAACGGATGCCCGATAGCAACACAAAGATCATCGTTGATTGATCATCGCGTGCCGGAAAATCCCTGACAGACTGTTACCCAGCGACTCCAAACGTGTGCCATTGCCACGGAACCGCCAGATCACTGCCGCATTTCCCGCCTTATTTGGCACCTAACGGCTGGGGTCTGTCAAAAACGGAGCCATCCCCCAAATATGAAGAACCCAAAACAGACCGCGATTGTCGCGGTAACGATCGCTGCTGGCCTGATGGTCGGCGCTTCTTCGGCGACCGCCGCCGCCCAGTGCGGCCGCGCCTCGTGGTACGCCCTGCACTCCAGAACCGCCTCGGGCGAGCGCATGAACCCGTCGGCGATGACCGCCGCGCATCGCACCTTGCCTTTCGGCACCAAGCTCAGGGTGACCAACAAGAACAACGGCCGCAGCGTCGTCGTGCGCATCAACGATCGCGGTCCGTTCATCAAGGGACGCGTGCTCGACCTGTCGAAGGGCGCGGCCGGCCAGCTCGGCTTCATCGGCTCCGGCCACACTTCCGTGTGCATGGCGCGCGTCTAGAGCTTCCTGTGTCCGGCAAGGGCCGGACACATTACCTACACATTTCGCAGCCGCACACTGAGCCGGCTGGCACCGTTCGGCCCCGATTTCCATGGCCTTGAACCAAAGAAGCATTGGTCACGCAGCGTGACGTATTGCATCGCAGCAATTAGTTGTTAACTTCCCCGCGAGACATTTAGGCTCGGCGCTGCTCGTCGTGCCTTCGGTCGCAGGCAGCAGCGGGGTTTCTCGATGTTCTACCAGCTCTATGAGATGAACCACGCCGCCCTGCAGCCGGCGCGCCTCTATGCCGACGCGGTGCGGATGTTCTACTCCAATCCGCTCAATCCGTTTTCCCACACGCAATGGGGCCGTTCGATCGCGGCGACGGCCGAACTGTTCGAGCGCACCACGCGCCGCTACGGCAAGCCGGCCTTCGGCCTGAGCAAGACCGTGGTCGACTGGAAGAGCGTCGAGGTCGCCGAGAAGACCGTCTGGTCGAAGCCGTTCTGCAATCTCGTGCGCTTCGAGCGCGCTGTCCCCGCCGGGCGCAAGCCCGATCCGAAGCTTCTGATCGTGGCGCCGATGTCGGGCCATTATGCGACGCTGCTGCGCGGCACGGTGGAAGCGATGCTGCCCTATGCCGACGTGCACATCACCGACTGGGTCGATGCCCGCATGGTGCCGCTTGCCGACGGCCAATTCGATCTCGACGACTACATCGACTATGTCATCGACATGCTGCACACGCTCGGGCCGGACACGCATGTGATGGCGGTGTGCCAGCCTTCCGTGCCGGTGCTGGCCGCCGTGGCGCTGATGGAATCCAAGGGCGACCCGTTCGTGCCCTCGACGATGACGTTGATGGGCGGGCCTATCGACACGCGCAGCAACCCGACCGCGGTCAATCTGCTGGCGCAGGAAAAAGGCATCGACTGGTTCCGCGACAATGTCGTGATGCATGCGCCGTGGCCGGTGCCAGGCTTCGGCCGCGAGGTCTATCCAGGCTTCCTGCAGCTGTCCGGCTTCATGAGCATGAACCTCGATCGCCACATCATCGCCCACAAGGACTTCTTCATGCATCTGGTGAAGCATGATGGCGACAATGCCGAGAAGCACCGCGATTTCTACGACGAGTATCTGGCGGTCATGGACCTGACGGCCGAATTCTACCTGCAGACCGTCGACACCGTCTTCGTGCGGCAGGCCTTGCCAAAGGGCGAGATGACGCATCGCGGCACCAGGATCGATCCGTCGGCGATCCGCAACGTCGCGCTGTTCACGGTCGAAGGCGAGAACGACGACATATCAGGCCTTGGCCAGACCAAGGCAGCGCATGATCTTTGCCCCAATATCCCGGCTGAGCGGCACGCCCACTACATGCAGCCGGCGGTCGGCCATTACGGCGTGTTCAACGGTTCTCGCTTCCGCTCCGAAATCGTGCCGCGCATCGTCGACTTCATCACCAGCTACGGCCGCCAGGAGCGTGTCGCGGCGAAGCCGAAGCTGGTCCGCGCCGCCAAGAGATAATGCACGTCGTCCAAAATTGCGGGTTTTGGGACGATGATTTGCATAAAACCAAGCTTAACGGCGACAAGCCATGCGATTGACCGGTAAAAGCCGGCTGGCTGGCTGATTCTGTTGCACAAGTGCCGCTGTCCAGCCCCTCGGGTAACCATGCCGACAATCCGACCGTCGTCGTAATTGACACGGACTGTAAATCCCCCTTAACCTTTCGTTAATAACAAAGGGTGAGCGGGGACAATGATTTCCTCATCGATGGCGCGACGGCTGCGCGTGTATGTGGCGGCCGGGCTGGCAATGACGGCGGGCTGGGTGGCACCGGCCTTGGCGGG
>NZ_RZPI01000486.1:0-4411 GCF_003998715.1 Mesorhizobium sp. M7A.F.Ca.CA.002.15.2.1 | reverse complement strand
GTGCTGCTGGTCATGAGCCGTTTCAACCGTATCCTCGGGATCGATTTTCCCAATCGCGTCGTCGTTGCCCAGCCGGGCGTCACCAATCTCGGCATCACCACCGCCGTCGAGCAGGAGGGCTTTTACTACGCCCCCGATCCATCCTCCCAGATCGCCTGCTCGATCGGCGGCAATGTCGCGGAGAATTCCGGCGGCGTGCACTGCCTGAAATACGGCCTCACAGCCAACAATGTGCTCGGCATCGAGATGGTGCTGATGAATGGCGAGGTGGTGCGGCTGGGCGGCAGTCACCTCGATGCGGAAGGCTACGACCTGCTCGGCGTCATGACCGGGTCCGAAGGGCTGCTCGGCGTCGTCACCGAGGTCACCGTGCGCATCCTGAAGAAGCCGGAGACGGCACGTGCACTGCTGATCGGCTTCCCGACCAGCGAGCAGGGCGGCCAGTGCGTTGCCGACATCATCGGCGCCGGCATCATCCCGGGCGGCATGGAGATGATGGACCGGCCGGCGATCCATGCGGCGGAAGATTTCGTTCATGCCGGCTATCCCCTCGATGTCGAGGCGCTGCTGATCGTCGAGCTCGACGGGCCGGGCGTCGAGGTCGATCATCTGATCGGGCTGGTCGAGGCGATCGCCTACAAGAACGGCTCGACCACCTGCCGCATTTCGCAGTCCGAACAGGAACGGCTGAGCTTCTGGGCCGGCCGCAAGGCGGCGTTTCCGGCCGTCGGCCGCATCTCGCCCGACTACTACTGCATGGACGGCACCATCCCGCGCAAGGAGCTGCCGCGCGTGCTCGCCGGCATGCGCGAGCTGTCGGAAAAATACGGTCTCGGCGTCGCCAATGTCTTTCATGCCGGTGACGGCAATCTGCATCCGCTGATCCTCTACGACGCCAACGTACCGGGCGAACTCGACAAGGCCGAAAGTTTCGGCGCCGATATATTGCGGCTCTGCGTCAAGGTCGGCGGCGTCTTGACCGGCGAACACGGTGTGGGCGTGGAAAAACGCGACCTGATGCCGGAAATGTTCACCCAGATCGATCTCGACCAGCAGATGCGCGTCAAATGTGCCTTCGATCCCAACCATCTGCTCAACCCGGGAAAAGTATTTCCGCAGCTGCGGCGATGCGCCGAGCTTGGGCGGATGCATGTGCACCGCGGGCAGGTGGCGTTTCCGGACATTCCGAGGTTTTGAGGGTGATGACGGCGCGTGAACACCCCCCTCTGTCCTGCCGGACATCTCCCCCTCAAGGGGGGAGATTGGCAGCTTGCGCGCCTCGCCCTTCCGTCATCATTGAAGATTGGCGAAGCCATATGCGACATCTGATCTCCCCCCTTGAGGGGGAGATGTCCGGCAGGACAGAGGGGGGCGCCAGGGAACTCGGCATATCCGAACTCGCATCTGGCGCGGTCTCTTCATGACCACCTTCACCCCGACCACCCCATCCGAAGTCCTCTCCACCATAGCCTGGGCCGTGGCGGAAGAGGCGCCGCTCGAACTCCTTGGCCATGGCTCCAAGCGTGGCATCGGCCGGCCGCTGCAAACCGAACACACGCTCGACCTGTCGAAATTATCTGACGTCACGCTCTATGAACCGGCTGAACTGGTGCTGTCGGCCAAGGCAGGCACACCGTTGGCCGAGATCGAAAAACTGCTGGCGGAAAACGGCCAGCAGCTCGCTTTCGAGCCGATGGATTACGGCCCGCTGCTTGGTGGCGAACCGGGCAAAGGTACGATCGGCGGTGTGCTCGGCGCTAACCTCTCCGGTCCGCGCCGGCTCAAGGCGGGGGCCGCGCGCGACCATGTCCTGGGCATCAATGTGGTGTCCGGTCGTGGCGAGGCCTTCAAGTCGGGCGGTCGCGTGGTCAAGAACGTCACCGGCTATGACATGTCGAAGCTGATGGCCAACAGCTGGGGCACGCTGGCCGTCTTCACCGACGTCACCTTCAAGGTGCTGCCGGCAGCCGAGACCGAAGTCACGCTCGCCATCCGTAGCCTGCTCGACGATGCCGCGGCCGCCGCCATGGCCCTGGCGCTTGGCTCGAGTGCTGAAGTGTCGAGTGCCGCCCACCTGCCGGAGCGGATCGCCGCGCGCGTCGCCAGCGGCAGTCTCGGCAGCGAGGCTGCCACGCTGCTGCGCGTCGAGGGTTTCGGCCCGTCGGTCGCCTACCGCATCGCCGCGCTGAAAACGCTGCTCGGCAATGCCGGCCCGCTGGAGGAGATTGGCGGCGAGGTTTCACGGCTGATCTGGCGCGACGTTCGCGATTGCAGGCCTTTCGCCGACGGCAGCGAGAAGCCGGTCTGGCGCATCTCGATGACGCCTTCTCAGAGCCACCAGATGGTCCTGACGCTGCGCATGCAGGCCGCCGTCAGCGCCTTTTATGACTGGCAGGGCGGACTGGTTTGGCTGCGCATGGAACAGGGCGATCCGGAAGCCGCTCTGCTGCGCGGGCTGTTGAGGAAACATGGCGGCGGCCATGCGACGCTGGTGCGCGCCGCACCCTCGCATCGCGCCGCTCTACCGGTGTTCGAGCCGCAGCCGCCCGCTCTTGCTGCACTATCGGTCCGCCTGAAACAGGAATTCGACCCCAAGAATATCTTCAATCCCGGCCGCATGGCCTAGGACATCAGCGATGCAGACCAATTTTTCGCTTGCCCAGCTTGCCGATCCGCATGTCGCGGAATCGGAAAAGATCCTGCGCAAATGCGTGCATTGCGGCTTCTGCACCGCGACGTGCCCGACCTATGTGACACTCGGCAACGAGCTCGATTCACCGCGCGGGCGCATCTACCTGATCAAGGACATGCTGGAAAAAGGCCGTCCGGCCGACAAGCAGATCGTCACCCATATCGATCGCTGCCTGTCGTGCCTTGCCTGCATGAGCACCTGCCCGTCGGGCGTCAACTACATGCATCTGGTCGACCATGCCCGCGCCCATATCCAGGAGACCTACAAGCGGCCACTGCTCGACCGCCTGACCCGCGCCATGCTGGCCTTCGTACTGCCCTATCCCCAGCGCTTTCGCGCCGCGCTCAAGCTGGCGAAGCTGGGCAAGCCGTTCATAGGCTTGTTCGACAAGGTTCCGGCGCTGAAGCCGCTCAGTGCGATGCTCAAGCTTGCGCCGGCGTCGATCCCGGCAGCTTCGCCGATAGGCTCGCCGGGCATCCATGTCGGGCAGGGGACCAAAAGAGGTCGTGTCGCCATCCTCACCGGCTGCGCGCAATCGGTGCTCGATCCCGCCATCAACGAGGCGACGATTTCGCTGCTGACGCGGCTCGGCGTCGAGGTCTTGGTGCCGCCGGGCGAAGGCTGTTGTGGTGCGCTGGTCCATCATATGGGGCGCGAACAGGCCGCGCTTGCCTCGGCGAGGCAGAATGTCGACGCCTGGACACGCGCCCTCGACCAGGGCGGGCTCGATGCCATCGTCATCACCGCCTCGGGCTGCGGCACGACGATCAAGGACTACGGTTTCATGCTGCGGCTCGACCCGGCCTATGCCGACAAGGCCGCACGCGTCTCGGCACTGGCCAAGGACGTTACCGAATATCTCTCGACCCTCGACCTGCCCGAACCGGTTCGCAAGCCGGGCACTGTCGTTGCCTATCACTCGGCCTGCTCGATGCAGCACGGCCAGAAGATCACCCGCCAGCCGAAAGAACTGCTGGCCAAGGCCGGCTTCATCGTGCGCGAGCCGCGCGAAGGGCATCTCTGCTGCGGCTCTGCCGGCACCTACAACATCCTGCAGCCCGAGATCTCGGCCAAACTGCGCGACCGCAAGGTGAAAAACATCGAGGCGACGGGGGCCTCGATCGTCGCCACCGGCAACATAGGCTGCATCACGCAAATCGCTTCCGCCGCGAAGATGCCGGTGGTGCACACGATAAAGCTGCTCGACTGGGCCTATGGTGGGCCGAAGCCGGAAGGTGTTCTGGAAGAAAGCCTGATCGCTGCGGAATAGGTCGCCCTGTCCTTACTCCGCCGCAAGCCTGTCGGCCGTACCGTAGGTCGCCTCATAAAGCGCGCGCTGGCGGCTGAGCGCGACCATGGTGTTGCGCAGCAGGATGGCGACCGTGATCGGGCCGACGCCGCCCGGCACCGGGGTGATCCAGGAGGCGACCTCGCGCACGCTTTCAGTGTCGACGTCGCCGACGATGCGGCTGGAGCCGTCGGGGGCGATTTCGGAATTGATGCCGATGTCGATGACGGCAGCGCCCGGCTTGACCATGTCGGCCTTGATCAGCCGCGGCTTGCCGACGGCAACGAACAGCGCATCGGCGCGCCTTGCATGGGCGGCGACCGATCGCGTCATGTGGTGGCAGACCGTCACCGTCGCGCCTTCGCTCATCAACAGGAAGGCGATCGGCTTGCCGACGATTTCCGAATGGCCGACGATGACGACTTCCAGTC
>NZ_RZPI01000485.1:0-4422 GCF_003998715.1 Mesorhizobium sp. M7A.F.Ca.CA.002.15.2.1 | reverse complement strand
GCTGATATTCAGGTGATGCTCCGCTCCGGTTCTCGAAAGCCATCGTTTTCGACTCGGCCTGACCTGAATCTCGACACACCTAGCGCCTCGTTGAAGTTCATGTGATGCATGAACTTCAACGAGGCGAAAAACGGTCCGCGACCGTTGCCGCAAAGACTCAACGACACGCTTTTCGCATCCATTTTCTTAGAAAGTGAATCTCTCGGAATCGTAAGCACTTGCCAGTGAATCAACTCTCTGATTCTCTGCTCGAAAGCGTTTCCTGATTTGAGTCGTTCGACGCGTTTTCAGCGTTTTCCGTCTGGGGGGGCAACCTGCCGGGAGACTCTGACTCAATGTTGCGGAAAATCTGGTTTTGGTCCGCCGTGAGAGAGGGGATGCCGGGGAATGAAAAACAAGCATGTGGCCGTCCTGCTGGGTGGTTTTTCGTCCGAGCGGCCCGTGTCCCTGTCCTCCGGAAAGGCTTGCGCCGATGAGCTTGAGAAGGAAGGTTACCAGGTCACCCGCGTCGATGTCGGGCGCGATGTCGGCTCCGTGCTTGCCGAGCTCAAGCCCGATGTCGCCTTCAATGCGCTGCACGGCCCTTTTGGTGAGGATGGCACCATCCAGGGCATCCTCGAATATCTCGGCATTCCCTACACCCATTCCGGCGTGCTCGCCTCGGCTCTGGCCATGAACAAGGAGCAGGCCAAACGGGTTGCCAAGTCGGTCGGCATCGTGGTCGCCGAATCGAAGGTCGCCAGCCGCTTCGCCATCCAGAACAAGCATCCGATGAAGCCGCCCTATGTGGTCAAGCCGGTCAATGAGGGTTCGAGCTTTGGTGTCGTCATCGTGCATGAAGGCCAGTCGCATCCGCCGCAGGTTCTTGGCTCGTCGGAGTGGAAATATGGCGATACCGTCATGGTCGAGCGCTACATCCACGGCAGGGAGCTGACCTGCGCGGTGATGGGCGATGTGGCGCTGGGGGTCTGCGAGATCATCCCGACCGGCCATTCCTTCTACGACTATGATTCAAAATATGTCGCCGGGGGATCAAAGCACGAATGCCCCGCAAAAGTTTCACCGAATATTTACCAAAAAATACAAACACTGGCGCTCAAGGCTCACCAAGCGATCGGCTGTCGGGGCGTTTCCCGGTCGGACTTCCGTTATGACGATCGGCATTCCGAAAACGGCGAGATTGTCTGGCTCGAGGTCAACACCCAGCCGGGTATGACGCCGACGTCCTTGGTGCCTGAAATCGCCGCCCATGCCGGGCACTCGTTTGGCGATTTGTTGAGTTGGATGGTGGAGGACGCTTCGTGTCTGCGTTGAAATGGGGACAGGGTAGGGAGAGGGGCGCGGCCGGTCCGGCGCTGTTCGGCCTGTCGTTGTCGTTGGACCATTTCGTGCTGCCGCGGATGCTGCGCCGCCCGGTGCGCATTATGGCGCGCCTCGGTGTCGGAGAATTCCAGGCGCCACGCTTTTCCGCGGCCATGATGTCGGCCGTGCTGATTTTCTCGAGCAGTGCCTATGGCGCCTATCTCGGCGGTCATGTCGACGGTATCGTGCAGAGCATCACCGCCCGTACCGGATTTGCCGTCGATCAGGTCAAGGTGGTGGGCAATCGCCAGACCTCGGAAATCGATATACTCGACAGGCTTGAACTCGACGGCTGGACGTCGCTGATCGGCTTTAATGCCGAGGCCGCGCGGGAACGAATTGCGACCTTGCCGTGGATCGAGGTCGCGGCGGTGCGCAAGGTCTATCCGCATACGCTGGAAGTGCGTGTCGAGGAGCGTGAGGCTTTCGCGCTCTGGCAGCAGGGTGACGAGCTTTCGGTCATCGAGAAGAATGGCGCCATGATCGCGCCGTTCTCGGGCGGCAAGCAGGTGCTTCTGCCTCTGCTGATCGGCACCGGCGCGCCGGCGAGCGCGCCCGATTTCCTGGCCAAGGTCGAAAAATATCCCGAGCTCGCGAACCGGATCAAAGGTTATATCCGTGTCGGCGAACGGCGCTGGGACCTGAAGCTGGACAATGGCATCACCATCAAGCTTCCCGAGGACGACGAGGATCAGGCGCTCGCCGAACTCGTGAAGATGGATCATGACAACGGTTTGCTGTCGCGCGACATCGCCGCCGTCGACATGCGCCTGACGGACCGGCTGGTCGTCCAGTTGACGGCGGAAGCGGCGACGCAGCGCGAAGCCGCCCTCAACGAGAAACCCAAGAGCCTGAAGCGCAAGCCGGAGACGAAGATATGAGCTGGCTTGGCAGTCCTGGCGATGCCGCGTCGCGCCGGTCTGGCACCCTGACGGTGCTGGATGTCGGTTCGAGCAAGGTCTGCTGCATGGTGGCCAAGCTCAAGCCGTGCGATGACGGCAAGCTGCTGCGCGGCCGTTCGCACCGGATCCAGGTGATCGGCATCGGCCATCAGAAGTCGCAAGGCGTGAAGTCGGGTGTCGTGGTCGATCTCGACAGGGCGGAGCATGCCATCCGCCTTTCCGTCGACGCAGCCGAGCGCATGGCCGGGCTGACGGTTGATTCGCTGATCGTCAACATGACGGCCGGCCGGCTGAAGAGCGAAGCCTTCTCCGCCACCATCAATCTTGGCGGCCACGAGGCCGACGAGGCCGACATCAAGCGCGTTCTCGGTGCAGGCGCCAAGCAGGCGCTGAAGGCCGAGCGCGAAGTGATCCATTCGCTTCCCGTCGGCTTCTCGCTGGATGCCGAACGCGGCGTGCGCGATCCGCGCGGCATGGTCGGCGACGCACTCGGCGTCGACATGCATGTGCTGACCGGCGACGCCGCGCCGATGCGCAATCTGGAGCTGTCCATCAACCGTTCGCATCTGTCGGTCGAGCGCATGGTGGCGACGCCCTATGCCAGCGGGCTGGCGGCGCTGGTCGACGACGAGCTGGAAATGGGTGCGGCCTGCATCGACATGGGCGGCGGCACGACGACGATCTCGGTGTTTTCGGAAGGCAAGTTCGTCCATGGCGACGCCATCGCCATCGGCGGCAACCATGTCACGCTGGACATGGCCAAGGGGCTGTCGACCTCGCTTGATGCCGCCGAACGGCTGAAGGTGATGCATGGTTCGGCGCTGCCCGGCAGCGCCGACGATCGCGACCTGGTCTCGATCCAGCCGATCGGTGACGATGGCGACGTGCCCTTGCAGATCCCGCGCTCGGTGATGACGCGCATCGTGCGCGCCCGCATCGACGAGACGCTCGAACTGCTGCGCGACCGGCTGAACAAGTCCGGCTATGGCAATGCAGTGGGCAAGCGTGTGGTTCTTACCGGCGGCGCCAGCCAGCTTGCCGGCCTGCCGGAGGCGGCGCGCCGCATTCTGGGACGAAATGTGCGCATCGGCCGCCCGCTCGGCGTGGCCGGCCTGCCGGAAGCGGCGAAGGGGCCGGCCTTCTCGGCCGCGGTGGGGCTTCTGATCTACCCGCAGATGGCGAGCTTCGAGAGCCATCCGGCGAAAGGAATTTCCGGTCTCAAAATGACCGGAACGGGCGGAAAACTGCATCGCATGAGTCAGTGGTTGAGAGACAGTTTCTAAAATTGACGGGGACAGCCCCATAGGCGGCCGCGGCGGCGAAGCGGCGTGAAAGGCAAAGGACGGAGACAATGACCATCAATCTGCAAAAGCCGGACATCACCGAGCTTAAGCCGCGCATCACCGTGTTCGGTGTCGGCGGCGGCGGCGGCAATGCCGTCAACAACATGATCACCGCCGGTTTGCGCGGCGTCGAGTTCGTGGTGGCCAACACCGACGCGCAGGCGCTGACCATGTCGAAGGCAGGCCGCCTGATCCAGCTCGGCGCTCACGTCACCGAGGGGCTCGGTGCGGGATCGCAGCCGGAAGTCGGCCGTGCGGCGGCGGAAGAGTGCATCGATGAAATCCTCGATCACCTGACCAACACCCATATGTGCTTCGTGACAGCCGGTATGGGCGGCGGCACCGGCACCGGTGCTGCTCCCGTCGTTGCCCGCGCAGCGCGCGAAAAGGGCATCCTCACCGTCGGCGTCGTCACCAAGCCGTTCCACTTCGAAGGCCAGCGCCGCATGAAGACCGCGGACTTCGGCATCGAGGAATTGCAGAAATGCGTCGATACGCTGATCGTCATCCCCAACCAGAACCTGTTCCGGCTGGCCAATGACAAGACCACCTTCGCCGATGCCTTCGCCATGGCCGACCAGGTGCTCTATTCCGGTGTCGCCTGCATCACCGACCTGATGGTCAAGGAAGGTCTGATCAATCTCGATTTCGCCGACGTGCGCTCGGTCATGCGCGAGATGGGCAAGGCGATGATGGGCACCGGCGAAGCTTCGGGCGAGGGCCGCGCGATGGCCGCCGCCGAAGCGGCGATCGCCAACCCGCTGCTCGACGAAACCTCGATGAAGGGCGCCAAGGGCCTGCTGATCTCGATCACG
>NZ_RZPI01000484.1:0-4422 GCF_003998715.1 Mesorhizobium sp. M7A.F.Ca.CA.002.15.2.1 | reverse complement strand
GACAGGCTGCCGCTGGTGGTTGCGGGCACCGGCATGCAGGACGCGATCCTGGAACTGTCGCGCAAAGGGTTTGGCTGCGTCGCGATCACCGATGTCGACGGTGCGCTGGTCGGCATCATCACCGATGGCGACATCCGCCGTCACATCGGCAGCAATCTGCTGGCGATGACGGTGGATCAGGTGATGACAAGAGGTCCGAAGACCGCGACGCCGGACACGCTGGTGGCAACGGCGCTGCAGACGATCAACAATTCAGCCATCACCAGCCTGATGGTGGTGGAGGGCCGGAAACCAGTCGGCCTCATCCACCTGCATGATCTGCTGCGTATCGGCGCCGCCTGAACGTTCAGACCGCCTCGACGGTCAGTTCCAGATCCGTATCGGCCGCACCCGTCACGCGCACTTGCGTGCCGGCCGGCAGGTCAGGGCCGGAGACACGCCACAGTGTGTCGCCCAGCTTGATGCGGCCGCGCCCGTCACGGATCGGTTCGGCAAGTGTCGCCATCCTGCCGACCATCTGCGCGCCGCGCCGGTTGAGCAGCGGCTGATCGGTCGCGTCGTTGCGGCTGCCGACCAGCTTCTTGCCGACATAGGCCGAGACCAGCGACAGCGCCAGGAAGGCGAGGACCTGGACCTGCCATGTCCAGAAGCCGGTGTCCCAGATCAGCAGCGACACAGCGCCGATGATCAGCGCGGCGATGCCGATCCACAGCATGAAGATACCCGGCGCGATGATTTCCATCACCAGCAGGACGAAACCGAGAACCATCCAGTTCCACGGGCCGAGTTCGGAAACGATGCGGTCGATCATTGGTTTCGACCTCAGTTGTCGGTTGGGCGAACGACCGGCGGGCGCGCGGCCTGCCTCTGCGAGCCGGTCGTGCCCTCGCTGCGGAAGACTTCCTTGGCGATCTCGCCAATGCCGCCGAGCGAACCGATCAGCGACGATGCCTCGAAGGGCATCAGCACGATCTTGCTGTTGGTCGCAGTGCCGATCTTGCCCAACGCTTCGGTGTATTTCTGGGCAACGAAGTAGTTCAGCGCCTGCACATCGCCTTTGGAGATCGCTTCCGACACAACCTGGGTGGCGCGGGCCTCCGCCTCGGCCGAACGTTCGCGCGCCTCGGCATCGCGGAAGGCGGCTTCCTTGCGGCCTTCGGCCTCGAGGATCTGCGACTGCTTGAGGCCTTCGGCGGCAAGGATCTGGGCGCGCTTGTTGCGTTCCGCGGTCATCTGCCGGCCCATCGATTCGATAAGGTTGGCCGGCGGGTTGATGTCCTTGATTTCGACGCGGGTGATCTTGATGCCCCACGGGTGGGCCGCTTCGTCGACGACGCGCAGCAGGCGCTCGTTGATGGCGTCGCGGTTCGACAGGAGTTCATCGAGATCCATCGAACCCATGACGGTACGGATGTTGGTCATCGTCAAATTGAGGATGGCGTTCTGCAGGCCGGAAACCTGGTAGGCGGCCTGAGCGGCGTTGAGGATCTGGAAAAAGGCGATGCCGTCGACACCGACAATGGCGTTGTCGCGGGTGATGATTTCCTGGCTTGGAACGTCGAGCACCTGCTCCATCATGTTCATCTTGGCGCCGATGCGGTCGATGAACGGGTAAATGAAATTGAGACCCGGGCTCAGTGTCTTGGTGTAACGGCCAAAGCGCTCCACCGTATAGTTGTAGCCTTGCGGGATTGTCCTGATGCCTTTGATCAGCAGCACCAATACCAGAAGGGCAAGTGCACCAACCGCAATATCGAAACCACTGAAATCCATTTGGCTCTCCCTCAGACGAAGGCCGCACAAGCCATTCTCGCGCGGCCGACTTCACCAAAGACTTAAGTGTGTTTCAGATGCGTTACAATCAGGTGATGACGGATTGTTTGCGGGTGCGATCAGCGGTTGAAGGCAAACAATCTTGCATCCGTGTCCTCCAGCCCGTTGATCGAAGCCGGGACAATCTCGGAAGCGATCTGCGAGAAGGTGATGCCGTTGCCGCCGTAGCCCATCACTGCATAGATGCGCGGGTGGCGGGGAATGGCGCCGATATAGGGCAGGCCGGTGGTTGTGGTGCCGAACGAACCGGTCCAGGCAAAATCGGGCCTGGTGTCGAGATGCGGAAATACCAGGCCGAGCTCCTCGGCGATGCGTGTGCTCTTGTCGGCGATCAGCTCGTCGCGCCGCGCTTCGTCGACAAAATCCTCGTCCTCGCCGCCGCAAATGACCCGGCCGTCGATCGTCGTGCGCATATACAGATACGGCTCCGACGCTTCCCAGATGAACGCTGCGTCCGGCCAGAGCTTTCGCGGTTGCGGGCATGTTGCGATCGCCCATGTCGAGATGATCCGGTGGGCCGCGGCCGGCACGATCTCCACAAGTTCGTAGCCGGTGGCCAGAACAACATGTCGCGCGGTTATGGTCGGGCCATCCCTGGTCGCGACGACAACAGCTTCGGCGCTATCCTCGATCACTGTCGCGTCGACGGGGGCGTAGAAGCGAGCCTTGCGCTGAAGGGATTTCAGCAGCAGCCCAGCCGTCAGCTTACGCGGGTCGAGCGCGATGTTGCCGTGGCTGAGAATGGCGCCTTCGCGGTCGATGCCGAATGTCTCCGCCAGCGGCGCCGGCGTCAGATAGGTCGCGGCGATGCCGGCTAGCCGCCGTGCCTTGGCCTCGTCGCGCAGTTCCGACGGACCAAGTATCGTGCCAGACAGATAGAGCGACGGCGCCCGGCTCAGGCCACAGTTGATGCCGAGTTCGGCGATGCGTCCGGCGAGATTGGAGACGGCGAGCCGCGAGCGCCGCCAGGCCTGCTGCGCCGAGGCTCTGCCGACCATCTTCGAGAGCGTGGAGAGAGGCTGGTCTATTTCGAATGCCACCAGTGCGGTGGTTGCGGCCGTCGAGCCCTTCAGCGGACCGCGCCGGTCGATACAGATCACCCGATGGCCATCGGCCGTCAGCGCCTCGGCCATCATGGCGCCGCTGATGCCCATGCCGACGACCAGCACATCTGCCTTGACGTCCCGGACCAGGCCGTCCGTCGGCACCGCAGGCGCGCGATAGGCTGACCAGACGGGCTGGCCAGTTCTGAGGTCGAGTTTGCGGGACATCGCATTCTCCGGCGGCGCGCCTTAACGCCCCGGAGCTTGTGTTGTTCCGGAGTTAGAGCGGCGAGCTGCTCTAACTCCCGTTGACGAAATTCCCAAGGGAAAGCGCTATTCGCTTTTCCCGGGAAAACCGTTTCACACTTTTCCTGGAATTTCTCCTAGACCCAGCCAGACAGTTCGCGCCGCACCATCGCCTCGATCACCGCCATCCCCTCCGCGCTGTCGTTGAGGCAAGGGATATGGGCGAAATTCTTGCCGCCGGCATGGTGGAAGGTTTCGGCCGCCTCGCGGCCGATCTCATCCAGCGTCTCGATGCAGTCGACGGAAAAGCCGGGATTGACGACGGCGATCGACTTGACGCCGTCCTGTGCGAGTTTCTCCACCGTCTTGTCGGTATAGGGTTGCAGCCATTCCTGCGCGCCGAAGCGCGACTGGAAGGTGATGATCAGTTTCCTGTCATCCCAGCCGAGCCGTTCGCGCAACAGCCGCGTCGTCTTCTGGCAGTGGCAATGATAGGGATCGCCCTTCTCGAAATAGGGTTTTGGAATGCCGTGATAGGAGGTGATGACCACCTCCGGCTCGAAATCCAGCGTCGCCAGATGCCGTTCGATCGAACGCGCCAGCGCCTCGATATAGACCGGCTCGTCATAGTAGGGCGGCACGCTGCGGACGGCCGGCGCGCGGCGCATCTTCATCAGCGCGCGAAACAGCTGGTCGTTGGCTGTTGCCGTGGTCGTCGCCGAATATTGCGGATAGAGCGGAAACGAAAGAATGCGGTCGCAGCCCTGGTCGGCCAGACGCTGGGCAATGCTGGCGGTCGAAGGATTGCCATAGCGCATCGCCCAGTCGACGACGACATCAGGCAGGTCGCGCAGCGCTTCGGCCAGCTTTTCGGCCTGGGCACGGGTGTAGGTGCGCAGCGGCGACTCGTTCTTTTCCCGGTTCCAGATCCGGGCGTAATTGGCGCCCGACTTCTTGGGGCGCGTGGTGAGCACAAGTCCATAGAGGATCGGATACCAGATCGCCCTGTTGAGCTCGATGACGCGCGGATCGGACAGGAATTCACGCAGATACCGCCACATCGGCTTGAAATCGGTGCCATCGGGCGTGCCCAGATTGACCAGCATGACGCCGATCTTGCCCGCCTTGACCGGCGGATGCCCAGCGGGCAACGGGCCGAGCGCTTTTGCGACCTTGGGATCGGCAGGGGTGGGAAGCGTCATAAGGGTTCTCCGGGAGACGCGAACCTAACCATCTTGCGCGCGCATTCAATGCAGCGTCTGGCCGCACCTTAAAGCGGATTGTCCGAATGGATTCAGAC
>NZ_RZPI01000483.1:0-4445 GCF_003998715.1 Mesorhizobium sp. M7A.F.Ca.CA.002.15.2.1 | reverse complement strand
GTGCTGAGCGGATCGGCAGCGGCAAACGCAGCGTCGAGTTGTGCGGGCGAACGCCGCTCGGTCCGCTTCCAGGCGACATATTGGACAATGCCGAAACTCGGTCTCCGGGGCACCGTCTTCACGACCGGCATGCGGAAGCCGTCGCGGAAACGGGACCAGCGTGTGCCCAACGCTGCGACCATGTCCTCGAAAGTCGGCGGCGCGGCCACAGACGCATAGGTGATGGTGACATTGCCGGCGAGGCCGGCCTCGCGTGAAACCGGCAGCGGTATGGAGGCGAGATAGTCCGGCGGCACGTCGATAAGCCCGCCGAACGGCCATTGCGCGCGCAGCGTGGCGGCGTCGGTCGGCGCGACATTGACGTCTATGTCGTTAGGCGTGCCGGCAACCCTGTAAGGGCAGCGGAAACGGCCGCAATTGGCTTGCGCCGAAAACTGCCACAGTGCGTAGCCTTGCCAGTTGCCCATCGGAAAATGCACGTCGATGTCGGACTTATAGCGGGCATACCAGAGCGGCAGCCGCGACAGGAGCCGGTATCGGTAGCTGTTGTCGGCAATGTACTGGGCGGTCTTGCCGTTGGTGTACAGCACCGGGAAACGGCCGATGCGCCGATGCACCTGGCGGACGAACTCCTCGGCATCGTCGAGCGACATCCATTGCGAGGGATCATTGCCCTCAATGTCGAGAGCCATGAGATCGTCGGGCGCAGGCTCGGCGAAATCGAGGAAATTGTTGGCCTGTTCGACCGGATTGCCCGGGCGGGCAAGGTGATAGGCGCCCCATTTCAGGCCGAGTGCCTTGGCCACCACCCGGCGCGTCTGGAACAGTTCGCGCGTCACCGCATGGCGTTTCCACAGCGCCTTGCAAAGCTTCACCTCAATGTCGTTGCCCAGGCAGAAATAGGGCGGCGGCATGCCGTCGGAGGCCTTGTTGATGAAGCCGACGACCCGCTTGTCGGTGGCGAGTTGGGCCCAACCGATGGAATTGTATTCGTAGGCATCGACCACCAAAGCGCGGTCGGCGTTCTTCCAGGGTTCGGAAAAATCCGAAGCCTTTGCCGCCGTGGACAGCGCCATCGTCGCCGCCAAGGCGAGAAGCGCCAGCGCATGTCGCCCAAAAGTGTGCAGCGGTTTTGGGGCAACGACATGCGGAGGAAACAATGGCTTGAAGGGCGTCGGCACGACACTCTTCAAGCGGCGAAGGAGACGCGCCGTCCTTTTCAAAACAGGGAATCCCCGTTGATCAAAGACAAATCCTGAACGGCTATGGTTAAGGAAGTACTTTCGGGGCTGACTTCAGAAAAGCTGGCGACGCATCAGCTGCTAGAATTCAAACGGGTCCGGAGCCGGCTCTTGCCGCAGCGTGCCCTCGGCGGCGCGTTTGCGGTGGTGGGCGAGTGAGCATTGCGGCGAGCATAATATGCCGCGATCCGACCAGTAGGCGGCCCCGTGGTCCAGTCTGCCGCCATGGTAGCAGAACCCCTCCGCTCGATAGGGCAGGCCGCATTCGATGCAGCGATAGGCGTCGGGTCTGGCAAGCATGGGCTGTTCCGGTTGGCTGGTTCTGATCCGTCGCCGGTCGACTTGATCCGGCATGGATTGAACTTAATACGCGCCGCCGCGATTGCAAAATCCGCGTGACAAAATTTGACGTTTACGTAAAAAGAAGATGGGAGAGCGCTGATACGGCGGGGGGTTTTGCAGCGGCGCTGGCTCTAGGGTCGGCAGGACCGATGCATCGGAAGGAGTAAGCGGCATGTATAGGGCACCGGTCGAGGATATCGCCTTCACGCTCAAGCACGTCGCCGGCATGAAATCGGCGCTCGATGCCGGCAGGTTCGGCGATCTCGGCGATGACCTGGTCGATGCCGTTCTTGGCGAGGCCGGCCGCTTCGCCACTGAAGAGGTCGCACCGCTCTACACGATCGGCGATCGGCAAGGTGCCGTGCTGAAGGACGCTGCCGTCACCACACCACCCGGCTGGAAGGAACTCTATCGCCGCTGGATCGATGGCGGCTGGAACGCGCTCTCCGGGCCTGAGGAATATGGCGGCCAGGCGCTGCCGACCATGCTTGGCGTTGCCGCGCTCGAAATGTGGAACTCCGCCGCCATGGCCTTCGGCATCGGCCCGACGCTGACCATGGGCGCTGTCGAAGCGCTCGACAAACACGCCTCCACAGACCTCAAGGCAAAGTATCTCGGAAAGCTCGTCTCCGGCGAGTGGATGGGCACGATGAACCTGACCGAGCCGCAAGCCGGTTCGGACCTCGCCGCCTTGCGCGCCCGCGCGGAGCCGGTGGGTGACGGCAGCTACCGCATCTTCGGCCAGAAAATCTTCATCACCTATGGCGAGCACGATTTCACCGACAACATCATCCATCTGGTGCTGGCGCGGCTACCGGATGCGCCGGCCGGCACGCGCGGCATATCGCTGTTCCTGGTGCCGAAAATCCTGGTCGGCGACGATGGCGCGCTCGGCGCGCGCAACGATGTCTTCTGTTCCGGACTTGAGCACAAGCTCGGCATCCACGCCTCGCCGACCTGCACCATGATCTATGGCGATGGTTTCCAGGGCGCCAAGCCCGGCGCTATCGGCTGGCTGATCGGCGAGGAGAACAAGGGCCTCGCCTGCATGTTCACGATGATGAACAATGCGCGGCTTTGTGTCGGCATGCAGGGGGTAGCGGTCGCGGAAGCCGCAACGCAGAAGGCGATCGCCTATGCCAATGAACGCCGGCAGGGCAAGGCCGCGAGCTACACTGGCACGGGTATGGCGCCGATCGTCCATCACCCCGATGTCCAGCGTAACCTGCTGACCATGAAGGCGCTGACCCAAACCGCGCGCGCCATCAGCTATTCCTGTGCCCACGCCATCGACATGGCCGGTGTCTCCGCCGGTGACGAGGCGGCCCACTGGCGCGACCGCGCCAATCTGCTGACGCCGCTGGCAAAGGCGTTCTCGACCGATATCGGCGTCGAGGTTGCCTCACTCGGCCTCCAGGTTCATGGCGGCATGGGCTTCATCGAGGAGACGGGAGCGGCCGCCTTCTATCGTGATTCGCGCATCGCCCCGATCTACGAGGGCACCAACGGCATTCAGGCGATCGATCTGGTGATGCGCAAGCTGCCGCTCGGCGGCGGCGACCATGTGCATGGTTATATCGCCGAACTGGCTGATATGGCCGCAGCGGTGCGGACCTCGAACCTGCAGGGTTTCGGCCGCACCGCCGACGCTCTCGACGCGGCACTTGGCGATCTCAGCGAAGCGACCCGCTTCCTGCAGAAACTGGCGGCCGAAGGCCGGGCGGACGAGGCGCTGGCGGGTGCGACGCCCTATCTCAGGCTGATCTCGCTTGCCGCCGGCGGCGCCTATCTGGCGCGCGGCGCTCTTGCCGACCAAGGCCGTATTCCCCTTTGCCGCTTCTTCGCCGAAAACCTGCTCGGCGAGGTCAGCGCTTTGCGGGCGCGCGTCATCGATGGCGCCGAAAGCCTCGCCGCTGCCGGAAAAACGCTGATTTCCGCCTGACGTTCACAAGGAAAGAACCGTGACAGACCATATCCTCGTCGAGCGCCAGGGCGCCATCCAGATCATCCGCATGAACCGGCCGGACAAGAAGAACGCGCTGACGCGCGCCATGTATGCGAAAATGTCAAAAAGCCTGGCAGAAGGCGACGCCGACCCGGAGATCCGCGTCCATGTCTTTCTCGGCGTGCCCGGCGCCTTCTCCTCAGGCAACGACCTTGCCGACTTCATGATCATCGCCACCGGTGGTGACGGCGGCACCGAAGTCTGGGACTTCCTGATGGCGCTGGCCAGGGTCGAAAAACCCATGGTCTCCGGCGTCGACGGCATCGCGGTCGGCATCGGCACGACGCTCAACCTGCATTGCGACCTGACCTTCGCCACGCCGCGCACCGTGTTCAGGACGCCTTTCGTCGACCTTGGCCTGGTGCCCGAGGCGGGGTCGAGCCTCTTGGCGCCGCGCATCCTCGGGCAGCAGGGTGCCTTCGCGCTGCTCGGCCTCGGCGAGGGCTTTTCGGCTGAACGGGCGAAGGCCGCCGGCCTGATCTACGAGGTGGTCGAGGAAGCAGCACTGGAGGCCTCGGTGCTGGCGGCCGCCGGCCAGATCGCGGCCAAGCCGCCGCAGGCGTTGAAGATCGCGCGCGACCTGATGCGCGGCTCGCGCGACGACCTCGTCGCCCGCATCGGCGAGGAAAGCGAGCATTTTCGCGAGCGCCTGAAGTCCGATGAGGCGCGCGCCGCGCTCACCGCGTTCATGACGAGAAAGAAGGCCTGAGCCTCTTCTTCAGGGATAAAGCCTCGTCTTGTCCCAGGCGCCTTTCGCGTTGCGGCTGAAGACGAGCCGGTCGTGCAGGCGGAACGGCCTGTCGTGCCAGAACTCGATTGTCGTGGGCACGATTCGGAAGCCGGACCAGTGCTTTGGC
>NZ_RZPI01000482.1:0-4446 GCF_003998715.1 Mesorhizobium sp. M7A.F.Ca.CA.002.15.2.1 | reverse complement strand
GCGCCAAGCTGATGGCGGGCGAGCAGCGCCAGGAAGCGTTTTTCGTAGTCGCTGGTGCCGGCGTCGCCGAAAAACTGCGCGGCGGCGATCCGCGGCCCAGCTGTCTCCGCGGAGAGCGCGGGTCGCGCGCAAGCGCTCTGGCCTTGCAGGAGATCGCAGGCATTGCGACCAGTACCGGCACAGCCGGCAAGGACAGCCAGCCCGAACAGAACAACGGCGATGAATGCGCGACCCTTCACCCGGCCGCTCCGGTCTTCAGGGCGCTCAATTGCGCCGGATCGCGCGGCGGCATGAAGCCCTGCGGGAAGACCTTGCAGACGGGAATGGCGAAGGTGGCGATCAGCAGTTCGGCCTCGCCGCGCATCTTGCGCGGCGTTGCGTTGTCGTCACGGATCGCTTTCGCCGAGGCGACCAGGGCGCCGTCGCAGTCGCAATGGTTGTGGCGGGCGATGTAACAGGCGTCATGCGTCTGGCAGGCCGCGTCGAGGCGGTCGACCGGCCGGGCCGACAGATCGCCGGTGCGGGTGCCGGGGCCGCAATAATTGCCGAAGACGAAAGGCGAAGGCCGCGCCATGGCGTAGCGGATCGGTTTGGGCAGTTCGGCCTCCGGGACCTTCGTCCACGGATTGGCGCAAGCGGAAACGAAAAGCAGCGGCAGGATGGCAAGAACGGCTCGCATGTCTATCCGCGCCAGCTTTCTGAAAGGTTCCCCACCCGGCGACCTGCCCGTGGCCGGCGACCGCACGCCTGATGCCACACTGGCCGGTTTTGTGGCAAGGAAAAGGCGGCACGGCCAAAGCGTATCGCGTTTGATCGGATTCATGCGATGCGCTTTAGCGTCTTAGTTTATGCATGTCGTTCGCCCAAAACCGAGATCAGTTTTGGGCGACATGCCTCAGACGAACAGGTTCCGCTCCCGCTCCACCATCTTGGTGATGAAGCTGGCGACGATCTGGACGCGGCGCAGTGGCCTGACCGATTCGTGATAGACCAGCCAGTAGGCGCGGCGGATGGGTGCCACGACATCGACCGGCACGAGTTCCGGCATCGAGCGGGCGACGAAGGTGTGCAGGATGCCGATGCCGGCGCCCGAGCGCACTGCTTCGGCCTGGCCGAGCGCCGAGGAGATGGCGAAACTGGTGCGCCAGTCCGCGCTGAATTCGGCCGCGTAGTCGAGCGAAGGGCTGACAATGAGATCCGGCACATAGCCGATAAGGGTGTGCTGGCCGAGTTCGGCCGCTGTTTTGGGCAGACCATTGGCATCGACATAAGCGCGCGAGGCAAACAGGCCGAGCGAATAGTCGACCAGCTTTCCCGCCACCAGCCGGCCTTCGGTCGGCCGCTCGACAGTGATGGCGATGTCCGCCTCGCGGCGCGACAGGGAGAAGGAGCGCGGCACCGGCACAAGCTGGATCGTCAGTTCGCGGTGCAGGGCGGTCAGCGCGCCAAGGCGTTTGGCCAGGAAGGCAACGCCAAAACCGTCCGGGGCGCCGATGCGCACCGTGCCGGAAACATCGTCGCCTTCGCCTGATATGGTCGAGCGCGCGGCGATCATGTCGCCCTCCATGCGCTCGGCAATGTCGAGGAAGCGCTCGCCGGCGGGAGTCAGCTCGCTGCCGGTGGTCAGCCGGCGAAACAGCTTTGTCCGAAGCGCATCCTCGAGTGCGGCGATGCGGCGTGAGACGGTGGCGTGGTTGAGCTCCAGCCGTTTGGCGGCGCCAAGGATCTGGCCGGCACGCGCCACGGCAAGGAAGATGCGGACGTCATCCCAGTTCATGGGGATGGTCCAGATGACAATCGCTGACGCCGCGTCCTGTGGTGGAAACTCAATCTCTCAATCCCTGCTGCTATCAGACGGGGTCTCGCATTTGCGAGAATTGATGCTCGTCCGTCAACCGCTATCTACTTTCCGCACAACGGTTGCGTTCTCCGTCGCGTTGCCATCCGCCGGCCAAAGGCGGACAATGCAGCATCACAAACAAGGGAGAGAAATCATGATCGACTATGGTCATTTCATCGGCGGCAAGCACGTCGCCGGGACCAGCGGCCGCAAGCAGGATGTCATGCAGCCGATGGACGGCTCCGTGCGCGGCACGGTGGCGCTGGCATCACAGGCGGAACTGCGCGCTGCGGTGGAGAACGCCAAGGCTGCGCAGCCGAAATGGGCCGCAACCAACCCGCAGCGTCGCGTGCGCGTGCTGATGAAGTTTCTCGAACTGGTCGCCCGCGACTATGACGAACTGGCCGACATCCTGGCGCGCGAGCACGGCAAGACGATCGCCGACGCCAAGGGCGACATCCAGCGCGGCCTCGAAGTGGTCGAAGTCTGCATCGGCGCGCCACACATGATGAAGGGTGAATTCACCGACGGCGCCGGCCCCGGCATCGACGTCTATTCGATGCGCCAGCCGCTCGGCGTCGTCGCCGGCATCACGCCGTTCAACTTCCCGGCAATGATCCCGCTGTGGAAGATCGCGCCGGCCATCGCCTGCGGCAACGCCTTCATCCTGAAGCCTTCGGAGCGCGATCCGGGCGTGCCGATGCGCATCGCCGAACTGTTCCTCGAAGCTGGCCTGCCGGGGGGCATCCTCAATGTCGTCAATGGCGACAAGGACGTGGTCGACGCCATCCTCGACGATCCCGACATCAAGGCCATCGGCTTTGTCGGCTCGACGCCGATCGCCCACTACATCTATTCGCGCGGCACGGCCGCCGGCAAGCGCGTGCAGTGCTTCGGCGGCGCCAAGAACCACATGATCATCATGCCCGATGCCGACATGGACCAGACGGTCGACGCGCTGATCGGCGCCGGCTACGGCTCGGCCGGCGAACGCTGCATGGCGATCTCGGTTGCCGTCCCGGTCGGCAACGACACCGCCAACCGGCTGATGGAAAAGCTGATCCCGCGCGTCGAAAGCCTGAAGGTCGGTCCTTCGACCGACTCTTCCGCCGATTTCGGCCCGCTGGTGACGCGCCAAGCCCTGGAGCGGGTCAAGGGCTATGTCGACACCGGCGTCAAGGAAGGCGCCAAGCTGGTCGTCGACGGCCGCGGCTTCTCCATGCAGGGCTATGAAGACGGCTACTATATGGGCGGCTGCCTGTTCGACAACGTCACCGCGGACATGCGCATCTACAAGGAAGAGATCTTTGGGCCGGTGCTGTCGGTTGTGCGCGCGCCGACCTATGAGAGCGCGATCAAGCTCGCCAACGACCACGAGATGGGCAATGGCGTCGCCATCTTCACTCGTGACGGCGATGCCGCGCGCGATTTCGCAAGCCGTGTCCAGGTCGGCATGGTCGGCATCAATGTGCCGATCCCGGTGCCGATCGCCTACTACACCTTCGGCGGTTGGAAGGCGTCTTCCTTCGGCGACCTCAACCAGCACGGCCCGGACGCGTTCCGTTTCTACACCAAGACCAAGACGGTGACCTCGCGCTGGCCGTCCGGGATCAAGGACGGTGCCGAATTCGTCATCCCGACGATGAACTGACCGGACAACAGATTGATTTTGAATTTGAGGCCCGGGCGCTCGCGCCCGGGCTTTTTTGCAGTCCGGCGACGACCCTATCTGCGTGAACGCTAATGTGATGGAACCAAGTGGGCATCTGCCGTCTTGGTTTGCAGTCCTGCCGCAAGGAGGTACGGCAGATCAAGCAACGGCGCTGGCGACAGCTTCGGGGACATCGTCTGGCGCAAGGAGGTGTCAGATGACCCGTCTTGTGGCAACGCTATTTTTCGCGGCGGTTTCCGCGTTTGCCGCCGTCCCGGCGATGGCGGAGCAATGCGCAGCCCGTGCGGATATGATCAAAGCGCTCGGGGAAAAATTCCACGAAAGCGAGGCTGCGCGCGGCCTGGTCAACCCGAGCGTCATTCTTGAGATATTCGTCTCCGACCAGGGCACCTGGACGATCCTTGCCACCGACACGCATGGTCAGAGCTGCGTCATCACGGCGGGCGAAGGCTGGGACGGTTCGTTGATGGCGGCGGCTGCCTTGCCAGGGACGTGATCCGAGCTTCGAGGAAGCACCGGCGACGAAAGCGCATCGGATTAAAAGACGCTCAGCGCGTCGCCGCCGTTTCGGCGTGGCCGCGCAGCAGCGCCATCAGGCGTTTGGCATCCTTGGCCGCGGCCTCCTCGTCGCCGGCAAGGATCGAGCGGATCAGCGCGACATGGTGCTCGGCGGATTCGGCAAGACCGGTCTCGGCCTTGTAGCGGAACCAGAAGCGGCGGCTGTGGGTCTGCAACGGGGCGGCCAAACGGGCGGCGAAGGGATTGTCGGCAGCCAGTGCCAACGCTTCGTCAAGTGCCTTGTCGGCCTGAATGAAGGCAAGCACGTTGCCCGAGATCACCGCTTTCTGCATGGCAAGCGCTGCTTCGTGAAACAGGTCGGCGGCCTCGCGGGTGACGAAGCGGGCGGCCGAGCGGGCCAGCACCACCTCGACGC
>NZ_RZPI01000481.1:0-4452 GCF_003998715.1 Mesorhizobium sp. M7A.F.Ca.CA.002.15.2.1 | reverse complement strand
TCTTCGGGCTGGATCTGGCCCGAGACCGAATAGTCCTCGCTGATTTCGCGGTATTCCATGGCAGCATCCTCGCAAACTGGTCAGGTGGCAGTCTTGCCACTCCCCGACATGGGCGGCAATCCGTGCCGAAGGATTTCTCTGCCAAATAGCCATTGCGTGCCAGAAAATCCAACCGGGCCGATGCGGCCCGGCTGGACAATCCTTCAAACTCAGCTGCCGAGAATAGCGCCTTTGATCTGACGGATGTTGTTGTGCATCATGTCGATATAGGTCGCGGCCGGGCCGTCGGGCTGCGACAGCGCGTCCGAATAGAGCGTGCCGCCGACTTTGATGCCGGTTTCGCTGGCGATTTGCTCGATCAGGCGCGGGTTGGTGATGTTCTCGACGAAGATCGCAGCCGCCTTGTCCTGCTTCACCTGATTGACCAGCTTGGCAACGTCTGCGGCGGATGGTTCGGAGTCGGTCGAGACCCCTTGCGGGGCGAGGAAGGTCAGGCCGTATGCATGTTCGAAATAGCCGAAGGCGTCGTGCGAGGTGATGACGACGCGCTTGCTCTCTGGGATCGAGGCAATTGCCGCTTTCACTTCACCTTCGACCGCATCAAGCTTCTTGGTGTAGGCGGCGGCATTGGTCTGATAGCTGACGCAGCCTTCCGAATCGGCCGCGCAGAAAGCCTCGGCGATGTTCTTCACATAGATCCTGGCGTTGGCAATCGACTGGAATGCGTGGGGATCGGTGACCGTCTTGCCGCCGCCGGTGCCGGCACCTTCGGCCGCGTCGGCATCGGCGAATTCAGGCTTGAAATCGATCGGCGTCACGCCCTTGGTCAAGGTGATGATCGAGGCCTTGGTGGCACTGGCATCGACCAGCCGCTGCAGAAAACCTTCGAAATGCAGGCCGTTGACCAGCACGATGTCGGCCTTGGCCATGGCCACCGCATCGGCCGGGCTCGGCTCGTAGACATGGGCATCGCCATCCGGCCCGACGATGGTGGTGACATCGATGCGGTCGCCGCCGACATTTTTGGCGAAATCGGCAATGACGGTGAAGCTGGCGACCACTTTCAGCGGGGCCGCGAAGGCCGACGATGCGCCAAAGGCGGTTAATGTTATAACGCTCATCGCCAGGGCGGCATGGATGGATTTCAGCATAGAGGGGTCTCCTTCTAGGGGCGGGGATCAGGCCGTTCTGTGACGGTGATGGATGATGCGCGCGCGCAGGATGCCGCGCGTGCCAAACAGGATCGAGGCGAAATAGACGACGCCGGCCGACAGGATGATGGCCGGGCCGGATGGCAGCGAGGCGTGATAGGACAAAAGCAGCCCGGCGACGCAGGATGCGAAGCCGATCAGTACGGCCAGCACGCACATCGGCTCGACGCGAACCGTCCAGAAGCGGGCGGCCGCGGCCGGCAGCATCATCAGCCCAACCGATAGAAGCGTGCCGAGCGCCTGGAAGCCGCCGACGAGGTTGAGTACGACAAGGCCGAGGAAGATGAAATGCACCGGGCTGCCGAGCCGGCTGACCGAGCGCAGGAACAGCGGGTCGAGGCATTCGGCGACCAGCGCCCGCCAGAAGATGGCGAGGCTGACCAGCGTCACCGCGACGATGCCGCCGATCAGCGTCAGGGCCTCGTCATTGAGCGCCAGCACGGTGCCGAACAGCACATGCATGAGATCGACGCTGGAACCGCGGATCGACACCATCAGCACGCCGATGGCGAGCGAAATCAGGTAGAAAGCCGCCATCGAGGCGTCTTCGCGCTGGATGGTGAAACGCGAGACGGCGCCGGCGCCGAGCGCGACGATGACGCCGGCGATCAGGCCGCCGATGGTCATCGGCAGGATTTCCAGCCCATAGAACAGGAAGCCGGCGGCTGCACCGGGCAGGATTGCGTGCGCCATGGCGTCGCCCGACAGGCTCATGCGCCGCAGCATAAGGAAGACGCCGATCGGGCAGGCGCCGAGCGACAGCATCAGCGAGCCGATCAACGCCCGCTGCATGAAGGCGAAATCGGCGAAGGGCGCGATGACTAGGCCGTAAAGCATGTCCATCAAGCAGCCCTCGGTCCGACGCCATGTTGGTGATCGTGATCGTGGCCATGGTGATCGTGACCATGAGCGTCCTCGCCCGGCTCGCACCAGGGTGCATTTTCTTCCCAGGCCTCGTGAAAACGGCGGGCGCGCAACAGATTTTCAGGCTTCAGCGTTTCCCGGGTTTCGCCCCAGGCGATCGGCTGGCGGGCCAGAAGCAGCGTTTCGGGGAAATTCTGCCGCACCAGATCCAGATCGTGGACGACGACCATGATGGTGCGTTCCTCGCCATGCCAGTGCTTGATCAGCGCAATGAGGTCGCCGACCGTCTTGGCGTCGACGGCGTTGAAGGGTTCGTCGAGCAGGATGAGGTCGGCGTCCTGCAGCAGGACACGGGCAAACAGCGTGCGCTGCAGTTGGCCGCCCGACAGCGTGTCGATCGGCCGCTTTTCAAAACCGCCGAGGCCCACCGCCATCAGCGCCTTGCTGACGTCATCGCGATCTTCCCTAGTGTAGCGGCCAAGCAGGCCGCGCCGTGGCCACAGGCCGAGCGAAACCAGATCCACCACCCGCGCCGGAAAGGACCGGTCGAGCTCCGATTGCTGCGGCAGATAGGCGGCACGTACACCGGGTGCGCGGACAACCTCGCCGGCCATCGGCTTCAGGACGCCGACAATACCTTTCATCAGCGTCGATTTGCCGGAGCCGTTGGCGCCGACCACAGCGGTCAGCGAGCCCTTGCGGATGGTGCCGTCGAGATGATGGATCGCCGGATGGCTGCCGTAGCCAAGCGTCAGGTCGCGGAATGTCAGGCAGGTATTTGTCATTCTGCGATCCGTAGGCGGCGAAATCCGGCTGCTGGCAGCGGCCGATTGGATATGTGATGTTATTACATTAGTCAACAAGCCAATCCGGCGGAATTGCGGCGGCAGGGTCAACTTGCCGTGTGTGCGTATCATATGCCGTTGGCCCAAGGGGATTCGACCTGGCGACCTTGCCCCAAGCCGGTCGCGACTCTAAAGAAGCGCAACCGCCACAGGAAGGAACCATCCAATGAGCATTCGTCGCATCGATGTCGGCCCGCGCATGAGCCAGATCGTCATCCATGGCAATACCGTCTATCTGGCTGGTCAGGTCGGCCAGCCAACCGGCAATGTCGCTTCGCAGACCAGGGACATCCTGGCGGCTGTCGACGAATTGCTGGCCAAGGCTGGCTCCGACAAGACCAAGATCCTGCAGGCGATCATCTGGCTGGCCGACATGAGCACCTTTGCCGAGATGAACGCGGAATGGGACAAGTGGGTGCCGCAGGGCAACACGCCAGCCCGCGCCACCGGCGAAGCAAAGCTCGCCGCCCCGGAATATCTGGTCGAGATTATTATTACCGCTGCGATTTGAGGCGTTGAAGCTGCCAATCTCCCCCCACGTGGGGGGAGATCAGCCTCACCCCTGCGGCCTGAACCTCGCCACCAGCGTGTGGCTCTCGGCCGCGTAGGTGAAGCGCACATGGGTGACCGGGTGCTCGGCGCTCCACGTCCGTCGCTCGACCACCAAGCAGGGCGCACCGGTTTCTATATCGAGTGCAGCCGCGATATGCCTGTCGGCGGCGACAGCGCGAATCCGGTGCTCGGCTTCGCTCCACGGCACGCGGCCAATCAGCCATGGTCCTGGTGCGGTGGCCACGAATTCCTCGTCCGCTGCCTCGGGCACGGCGGTGAGATTGATCAGCCGCTGTTCATGCGCGAACGGCCGCTCGCCGGCGAAATGACCGCACTCCAGCGCCAGCACCGGTCCGGCCACGCCGAGTTCCAGCAGCGCGCGATCCCCGGCGCTGCTGCGCCTTTTGTGTCGGGCGACGCGCTCGTAGCGATAGGGCAGGCCGAGCGCTTCGACCTCGATGCGGATATCGTGGATTTCCAGCACCGCGGCCTGCGACTGCGGCCGGCGCACAAAGCTGCCTGAGCGGCGGCGGCGCTCGATCAGTCCGGCCTTGGCAAGCTGCGACAGCGCCTTGTTCACCGTCATGCGCGAGCAATTGTATTGCACGCTCAACTCATGCTCGAACGGGATGCGATGACCGGGCGCCCAGGCGCCGGACAGGATTTTCTCGCTGATGTCGGAGAGGATGCGCTGGTGCAGCGAGCCGCCGCCTTCCGCCTCCACTGTACCGGCCATGCTCATGCCGAAAGCGCCGTCATCACGTTGCGAAAACGCTCAGCGATGGCCTCTCGCTTCACATGCCTGCCGCCGCTGACCTGTTTGCGGCCATGCACCCAGACGCAGTCGACCTTGCTGCCATTGGCGAAGATCCAGGCGTCGAGGATCGCGTCGCCACTCTTGCCGGCCAGCGAGGGATTTTTGGGATCGAGCGAGACAAGATCGGCGGATGCGCCGGCGGCGATCGCGGAAGCACCGGCGC
>NZ_RZPI01000480.1:0-4452 GCF_003998715.1 Mesorhizobium sp. M7A.F.Ca.CA.002.15.2.1 | reverse complement strand
CCAGCCTTGGCCGACAGTCCGTTCCTGTTTCCGGCCGCCTCGGACAGCGGCTATCTCTCGCGCCAGGTCTTCGCGCGTGACCTGAAAGGGCTGGCGGCAAGGGCCGGCATTGCCTCGGCGAAGATCTCGCCGCACGTGCTGCGCCATGCTTTCGCCAGCCATCTCCTGCAGAACGGCGCCGATCTGCGGGCCGTGCAGCAATTGCTTGGCCATGCCGACATATCGACGACACAGATTTACACCCATGTGCTGGAAGAGCGGCTGGTGCGGCTGGTCAACGATCATCATCCGCTTGCCGACTAGGCCTCATATCGCTATGTGAGGACGACATTTCACCGCCCGGAGCCTTGGATTCAAGGGTTCCGTCAGCCACTGCCTTCCGACGTATCGGTCCGCTCACGCATGTATAATTACCTCGATTTCGAAAAGCCGGTGCAGGACCTCGAGGGCAAGATCCTCGAGCTGAAGAAGCTTGCCGAGAATGGCGAGGCGGTCGATGTCGGCGACGAGATCAACCGTCTCGAGAAGCGCTCCCGCGACGCATTGCGCGATGCCTACAAGGCGCTGACGCCTTGGCAGAAGGTGCAGGTGGCGCGCCATCCCGACAGGCCGCATTGCGTCGACTACATCAAGGGCCTGTTCACCGATTTCACGCCGCTGGCCGGCGACCGCAATTTCGGTGAGGACCAGGCGATCGTCGGCGGTTTCGCCCGTTTCCGCGGCGAACCCATTGCCATCATCGGCCAGGAAAAAGGTTCCGACACAGCCAGCCGCCTGAAGCACAATTTCGGCTCGGTTCGGCCGGAGGGCTACCGCAAGGCGGTACGGCTGATGGAACTGGCCGACCGCTTCAAGATCCCGCTCCTGACGCTGGTCGACACGGCCGGCGCCTATCCCGGAGTCAACGCCGAGGAGCGCGGCCAGGCGGAGGCTATCGCCCGTTCAACCTCGACCTGTCTCGGCCTGAAAGTACCGTCGATCTCGGTGGTCATCGGCGAAGGCGGTTCGGGCGGCGCCATTGCCATCGCCACCGCCAACCGCGTCTACATGCTCGAACACGCCATCTATTCGGTGATTTCGCCGGAAGGTGCCGCCTCGATCCTGTGGCGCGACACGACACGATCGAAGGACGCGGCGACCAACATGAAGATCACCGCGCAGGATCTTCTGGAACTGAAGATCATCGACGCCATCATCCCCGAGCCGCTCGGCGGTGCGCATCGCGGCGCCGAAACCGTGATCGCCGCGACCGGAGACCTCATCGCCAGGACGATGAAGGACTTCGCCGGCGCCAACACCGATTTCCGCGAACAGCGCCGCGAAAAATACCTGGCCATGGGCCGCAGTCTCTGACCACAGGCACCCTTGGCCGCAACAATGTGGCGGAGCGGAGCATTTTTGCCACAAAAATGCCGCTGCATTCGGCTCAATGAGACTGCCGCAGGGGGATGCGTCGGCACTTGCGGTAAGGAATTTATTAGGGTTAACGGGCTTAGGGTCCGTCGATGCGCAGTGTAGCAGCCGGGGCAGGAAACGTCCTGGCGCCAGAGAAAAGACGATATCCGTAGCCATGTTTGTCAAGCTTGCCCGCACCGGAATCCTGATCGCTGCCCTCGGCGTTGCCGGCTGCAACAATTCGTCGATGAAGGATTTTGCCCCGGAGGCCAACAAGCCGCTGCCCGACAAGATCCTCGCCGACATGAGGGCCAAGGGCATGGTCCGCACCTCGTCGGTGATGGCCCGCATCTTCAAGGAAGAAGGCAAGCTCGAGATCTGGAAGGCCAAGACCAACGGCCGCTATGACATGGTCGCCAGCTACGACATCTGCAAATGGTCGGGCAAGCTCGGGCCGAAATACACCGAAGGCGACCGCCAGGCGCCGGAAGGCTTCTACACGGTGCGCCCGGCGCAGATGAATCCGCGCTCGAACTACCATCTGTCCTTCAACATCGGCTATCCCAACGCCTATGACCGCGCCAACGGCCGCACCGGCTCCAATTTGATGGTGCACGGCGCCTGTTCGTCGTCGGGCTGCTATTCGATGACCGATGCGCAGATCGAGCAGATCTATGCCTTCGGCCGCGATGCTTTCCAGGGCGGCCAGACCGAGTTCCAGATCCAGGCGTTTCCGTTCCGCATGACCGCCGCCAACATGGCGCGCTACCGCAACGACCCGAATTACGACTTCTGGAAGATGCTCAAGGTCGGCTACGACAATTTCGAGATCACCAAGGTGCCGCCGAAGGTCGATGTCTGCGAGAAGCGTTATGTCTTCAACCAGGTAGCCGCCGACGGTCAGACATTCGATCCGACTGGCGCCTGCCCGGCGACGACGCAGCCTGATTCGCTGAAGAGCGCCTACAATTCCTACATGAGCACCTATGACGCGGCGTTCAGCGGCGCGGTCAAGGCCAGCGTGCCGGCGCCCAAGCCGACCATCGCCGGTATCAAGGAAGCCAGCATCGTCTCCGACTGGTCCAAGCGCCGCGCACGCGGCGAACGCGTACCGATCGATCCGCCGTCGCTCAACAATGACGGCTCGGTCACCGAGACGGCACGCATGGGCCGCATCGATTCGCCCGCCGGCCGCAAGATGGCGGCTCTTGATGCCGAAAAAGCTGCCAAGCAGAAGGCCGAGGAGCAGAGGCTGGCTGCCATAGAGGCGGCCAAGCAAGCCAAGGAAGCCGCCAAGGCCCAGGCTCTGGCCGAAAAGGAGGCCGAGAAGGCCGCCAAGGAGGCCCCAGTCGCCACCGCGACCATCGCGGCCCCTTCGGAAGCGGCGCCAATGGCTGAAACGCAAGCGGCGAGTGCCGACGAAAGCCGGGTGACGAAGCTGAAGAACAAGCTGCTCGGCATGTTCGGCGGTTGATATCGCCCGTGGCTGATCGCGCCGCTATTTATGACCTCAAGGGGCTGAACTGCCCCTTGCCCGTGCTCAAGGCCAAGAAGCGCCTCGCGGGGATGCAACCGGGCAGTCGGCTCTGGTTGGAGACCACCGACCCGCTCGCCGTCATCGACATTCCGGCATTCTGCTCCGAGAGCGGCCACCAGTTGATTGAAACGGCCGCGGTCTCCGGCGGCCATCGCTTCCTGGTCGAGCGCGGCGCGCCGTAATCGTTGGGAGCTACCGCCCGGCGATCGCCAGCGGATTGTTTTCCAGCGCCGCGCGGTCGGGCGTGTCAACCGACGGCCGGTCGGTGAAGGCGGCGAACAGCCTGCGGATATAATCTTCCGGCATGTCGAGCGTGATCAGCACCAGCCGCGTGCCACGCTGGCCATCCGGCCAGGACGGCAATTGCACCGGCGGATGCAGGATCTTCTGCACGCCATGGATCACCAGCGGCCGCGACGGGTCTTCCCTGAGCTCGATGACGCCCTTCATGCGCAGCAGGCGCTCGCCATGGGTCGAACGCAGCAGGTCGAGGAACATCTCGATCGCCGAAAACGGCACCGGGCCGTCATGCACCAGCGAATAGGAGCGCACGCGCTGATCGTGACGATGGCCGTGGTCATGGCCATGCTCGTGATCATGACCAGCATGATGGTGATGATCGTGCGCCGCTTCCTCGCCAAGCCAGCGCCGCACATCGGCGGATTTGGTTGCCGGGTTGTAGAGGCCGCAATCAAACAACGCCGCCACGCCTGTCTCCGTGTCGCCGGCATCGAGCAGTTCGGCGCCCGGATTGATCTGCCGCAGGCGCGCCCGCAGCATTTCCAGCTCATTGGGGTCGGTGGCCAGATCGGCTTTGCTGAGCACGATGCGGTCGGCGACGGCAACCTGCTTTACCGCCTCGACATGGGCATCGAGCGTGGCGTTGCCGTTGACGGCATCGACCAAAGTGATGACGCCGTCGAGCCGGAAGGCCTGGATCAGCGCCGGATGCGCCATGATCGACTGCAGCACCGGCGCCGGGTCGGCAAGGCCGGTGGTTTCGACGATGACGCGGGCGAGCCGGGCAATGCGGCCGGTCTGCAGCCGGTCGACCAGGTCGGCCAGCGTATCGACCAGTTCGCCGCGCACCGTGCAGCACAGGCAGCCGTCCGACAGCTGGATGATGCCGTCGGAAGACTGCTCGACCAGCAAATGGTCGATCGCCACCTCGCCGAACTCGTTGATGATCACCGCGGTGTCGGCCAGCGCCGGATCCTTGAGCAGCCGGTTGAGCAGCGTCGTCTTGCCGGCGCCGAGGAAGCCGGTCAGCACCGAGACTGGGATCGGGAAGCCGCTGCCCATTGGCTAGTTCGCAACCTTGACCGGCTGGTCGCCCTGCGCGGCGGAGCCGGCATTCTTCGGGCCGGTGCCGGCCGGTGCCGTCCTGTCGGGCCGCCAGCTCGGGATCGGCACATCGGCAAATTCCTGCGCGCCCTGGTCGAGGATGGCCTTCGGCGCCGGACCGGTGGCGCCGCCAAGGCCGACGGCAACCAGCGTCGGCACATGGTCGAGATTTTCCT